>RFJV01000465.1 GCA_003694775.1 Chloroflexota bacterium
GTCAAAAAATCCGGCCTGCGCGGCCGCGGCGGGGCAGGATTCCCGGCCGGCGTCAAGTGGAGCTTTATTCCCAAGGATATTTTCCCCAAGTACGTGGTGGTCAACAGCGACGAAAGCGAACCCGGCACGTTCAAGGACCGGGAAATCATCGAGGGCAACCCGCACCAGTTCATCGAAGGGGTGGCCCTGTGCGCCTACGCCGTCGGTGCGGAGACGGCCTACATCTACGGACGCGGGGAGTTCAAGGGTGTTTTCCGCGGCCTGCAGAAGGCGGTCGACGAGGCCTATGCTAAAGGCTTCCTGGGAAAAAACATCCTCGGCTCCGATTTCTCGCTGGACATCCATCTGCACCTGGGGGCCGGGGCCTACATCTGCGGTGAGGAAACCGCCCTGCTCAACAGCCTGGAAGGCTGGATGGGCCAGCCCCGCAGTCGCCCGCCGTTTCCCGCGGTCAAGGGGCTTTACGGCAAACCGACCGTCATCAACAACGTGGAAACCCTGACCAACGTCCCGCCCATCGTAGCCAACGGCGCAGACTGGTACCGCCAGTTCGGCACGGAAAAAAGCCCCGGTACCAAAATTTTCTGCCTCAGCGGGCGGGTCAACCGGCCCGGCAACTACGAACTGCCGCTCGGTACGCCTATCCGCTACCTTATTGAGGAGTGCGGCGGCGGCATCATCGACGGCAAGGCGGTCAAAGGCATCCTGCCCGCCGGCGCGTCGTCCACCATCATGGGACCGGATAAAATCGACACCCCGATGGACTACGAATCGATGGCCGCCGCGGGGGCCATGCTGGGGTCGGCCTCCTTCATCATCCTGGACGAAACGGTCGATGCCGTCTGGGCCGCGGAGAAAAATGTCAAGTTCTTCAAGCACGAAAGCTGTGGCAAATGCAGTCCCTGCCGTGAGGGAACCTACTGGCTGGCCAGCGTGTACCGCCGTATCCGCGAAGGCCGCGGCTCGCCGGAGGATGTCGACCTGCTCAACACCATCATCGAGCAGATGGAGGGCAACTGCTTCTGCCTGCTGGGTGAATTTGTTGTCCCCGGCGTGCGCTCCAGTTTACAGCTTTTCCGGGATGAATACGAGGCGCTGGCGCAAAAAGACCGCTAACTCTGCGCTACCGCCATTTTCCAGGTGACCAAACCTCCCCCAGAAAGGGTAGTTTGAATGTCCGATAACAGCAACGTTACCCTGACAATCGACGGTCAGCAAGTTACCGTACCCAAGGGGACGCTGGTTGTTGAAGCGGCCCGCAAAATCGGTATCGAAATTCCGGTTTTCTGCTACCACGACAAGCTGGAACCGGTGGGTATGTGCCGGATGTGCCTGGTCGAGGTCGGAACGCCGGTCATTAACCGCGAAACCGGCAAGCCGGAACTGGACGAACAGGGCCAGCCGGTCATTCGCTTTTTCCCCAAGCCCATGACCGCCTGCAACACTGTGGTTTCCGACGGGATGGTGGTCAAGGTCAATTCCGAATCCGCCCTGGCCGACCGCAAAGCCGTTCTGGAGTTCATTTTGACCAGCCACCCCCTGGACTGTCCGGTTTGCGACAAGGGCGGCGAGTGTCCCCTGCAGGACCTGACCATCCGCCATGGCCCCGGCGTCAGCCGCTTTGATTACGAGGATAAACAGCACTTCCCCAAGCGGTATCCCCTGGGCGACCTGATTGTGCTGGATATGGAGCGCTGTATCATCTGCGCCCGCTGTGTCCGCTTCCAGAACGAAATCGCCCACGACCCGGTGCTGGCCATTGAGGAGCGGGGCCGCAACGCCCACATCGTCAGCTATTCCAACCCCGGCTTCGACAGCCACTACTCCGGCAACACTACCGACATCTGCCCCGTCGGCGCGCTGACCACGCGGGACTTCCGCTTTGGCGCCCGCGCCTGGGAGCTGACCAATTACCCGTCGGTGTGCAATCACTGCGGTGTGGGATGCAATACCGTCTTGAGCACCCGGTTGGGGAAAATCAAGCGCATTATGCCCCGTCAGAATGAGGCGGTCAACGAAATCTGGATTTGCGACAAGGGCCGCTTTGGACACCATTTCAACGGCAGTCCCCGGCGGCTGACCGCCCCCCTGGTCCGCCAGGGCGATGAGCTGGTCGAAACCACCTGGGACGACGCGCTCCGGCGGGTCGCCGAAAAATTTGCCGCCATCAAGCAGACCGCCGGCCCCGACGCCCTGGGCGGTATCGCCGGGGCCAGACTGTCCAATGAGGACCTGTACCTGTTCCAGAAATTCTTCCGCGAGGTCATCGGGACCAACAATGTTGACCACCGCGTCGGCCTGAACGCGGCCCTGGAGGACGAAACGGCCTATACCGTTGGCGTTGGCTGTGATACCGATTTGGGACGGGTTGGCCGGGACACCACTATCCTGGTGCTCGGCGCAGACCTGGACGAAGAAGCCCCCATCCTCTACCTGCGGGTGGCGGGCGCGGCCAGCAAACGGGGCGCACACGTTATCAATGCCGGGGCGCGGCGCACCAAACTGGACGGTCAGGCCCAGACCGTTCTGCGCTACCGCTGTGGCAGCGCGGCCCATCTGGCCTGGGGACTGGTCGCCGAGGTGCTGGCGCATGGGCTGGTCAACCAGGACTGGGCGGCCCGGCTGGAAGGTCTGGCCGACCTGCAGAAGGCGGTTCAGGCTTACACGCCGGAGAAGGTCGCCGCCACGACCGGTGTGCCCGCCGAAGCGATTTCTGCCGCGGCCAAAGCCTTTGCCGGAGCCGAAAACGGCATCATCCTGTTTGGCCTGGAGGCCGGCAGCGACCCGTCACTGCGGGCCGCGGTGGAGGCCCTGGCCCTGCTGACCGGCCACGCCGGGCGGCCCGACAACGGCGTGATTGCCGTTCTGCCGCATGCCAACAGCCGCGGGGCCGCCGATATGGGCGTTCTGCCCCACCGGTTGCCGGGCTACCGGCCCGTCGAAGGGCAGGCCGGTCTCTCTGCGGCGGAAATGCTCACCCCCGGTTCGCCGGTGAAAGGACTGCTCATTGCCGCCGCAGACCCCGCCGCCGACAGCGACACCTGGCGGGCCGCGCTGGAACAGCTCGACTTCCTGGTGGTGCAGGAACTCTTCCTGACAGAAACGGCTCGCATGGCCGATGTGGTTCTGCCGGCTCGCGGCGTGGCCGAACGGGACGGCAGTTTTACCAACCTGGAGCGCCGGGTACAGGCGTTCGACCCCGGTGTGCCCGCGCCGGGGCAGGCCTGGGCCGACTGGCTGATTATCTCCGCCCTGGCCGGAATGATGGGCGCGGACTGGCCTTACGCCTCTGCCGATGGGGTGATGGCCGAGATTACCCGGTCCGTGCCGCTTTACCAGGGGATGGCCTTTGAAAACCTGGTCGCCCCCATTACCCTGGAGCGCCGTACCTCCCACTACATTTACGAGGGGATGAGCTTCACCGCCGACATCCGGGAAGGCGTGCAGTGGCCCACCCTGGCCGAAGGCGACGCTTCGCTTCCCCTGCGGTTTGTTGCTCCGGCTGACCCGCCCGCGGCGGACGACGGGGATTTCATTCTGGCCGCACCGCGGGTGCTCTACGATGCCGGGCGTTTGCTGGCTGAGGCGGAGCTGGTTCAGCCGCGCCTGCACCGGCCTGAGGCCGTTCTGTCTGCCGGAGACGCGGCCCGGCTGGGCGTGCAAACTGGCGATACGGTGACGGTATCGCGCGGGGATGTGTCGGTCAGCCTGCCGGTGCGCGTCGACCGGAAGCTGGAGACCGGCATTGTGCTGGTGGCCCGCAACCTGGAAGGCCGTCCGGCAGAAAAACTGCTGGGACCGGCGGGTCTGGTTGCGGCAGTGCAGGTAGAGAAAGGCGGAGGGATGAAGGCAGAAGGATGAAGGATGAGGGAGAAAGGATGACGCTCCCTAACTCCCCAACTTGCA
>RFJV01000001.1 GCA_003694775.1 Chloroflexota bacterium
CATCGATTTTATCGGCAGTCTGCACGAAGAACGGTGCAGAAACGCCCTGAACCATCTGCAGGAAATCACCTCCTTTTTCAAGGTGCTTGGCTCTTACCCGCGAGGGGTGTGATTCAATGATTCAATTATCAATGAGCCAAAGAGCCAATGGGTCAATGGGCCAATAGAGAATTGAGAATTGAGAATTGACATTGAACACCATCAGCGTATTTGGCAGTAGTTCACCCCAACCCGGTTCGGCAGATTATGAGGCGGCCCGGCGGGTGGGCCGGTTGCTGGCCGAGGCCGGCTTTGCCGTGCAGACCGGGGGATACTCCGGTGTTATGGCCGGGGCCAGCCAGGGCGCCAGCGAAGCCGGCGGCCACGTGATAGGCGTCACCTCGGCCCAGATTGAGCAGTGGCGGCCCATTCCGGCCAACCCGTGGGTCAAGGAAGAAATCAAATGCGCCACCCTGCGCGAGCGTCTGCTGTATCTGGTGGATAACTGCCAGGGGGCCATTGTTATGCCGGGCGGAATCGGCACCCTGTCGGAGCTGGCCCTGATTTGGAGCTTCGTGCAGGTGGGAGAAATCAGTCCCCGGCCCATTGTGGCTGTGGGCGGTTTGTGGCAAAGAACCCTGGCCGCGTTCATCGACCCGGCCTACGTCAAACCGGCTCACCAAAAGCTGGTTACACTGGCCCGCACCCCCGACGAAGCCGTGACCGCCATCATCCGTGCCCTGGCTGAAGATTAGAGGACTGTCTTATGCTCAACCGCGTCACCGTCAGACCGATTCTGGCCGATGAACTGCCCAAAGTGGCCCGTTTGCGCGCCGTTGGCTTTGGCGGCGACGAGCGCCGGGTGCTCCAGCGGCTCAAACAACAGCCCCGCTATAACTACAGCCACATCATCATCGCCGAATACGAAGGGGAAGCCATCGGCACTGCCACCGCGTTTCCGGTGGACATGTGGCTCAGCGGTGTCCCGGTCAAGGTCGGCGCGGTGGCGGGGGTCACTGTTCTGCCGGAGTTCCGGCGCAAGGGTATTGCCGCCAAGATGATGGAGTTCCTCATTGTCCGCATGTTTGCCGAAGGGCAGGCAATGTCGGCCCTGTTCCCGTTTTCCCACAAATACTACCGCCAGTTCGGCTACGAGACGGTCGGCGACGTGCACGCCTACCGGATAAATCCGCAGAACCTGACCGTTTTCCCCGAAGGACACAAAGTTCGCCCCTACCAGCCGGATGACCTGCCGATGATGCGCGTCATCCACAAAGCCCAGCTTACCTGGCGGAACGGCTGGTTCACCCGGCCCAACGAATGGTGGGCATGGCTGGTCAACCGCTGGCCCGATATTATGGTCTACGATAATGACGGCATGATTGAAGGGTACTATTTCTACAACATCACCACCACCGACCGCGGGGAGCGAGTTCTGCACCTGCTGGAATTTATGGCGACGGAAGACGAAGCCTACCGCGGCCTGATTGGCTACCTGGCCGCGCAGAACGAAGCCGACGTCATCGAATATATGGCCCCGCCGGACACGCTTCTGCGGCACGCCCTGCGCCAGCCCTACGCCGACGAAGCCGTCACCCGGCAGTGGGTGTTTAAAGACCTGTGCCACGTGACCCCCGGCATGATGGCCCGCATCATCAACCTGCCGGCGGCCCTGACCGCCCGCTTTTACACCCGCGGTCTCTCCGGCGAACGCACGCTCAAGGTGCACGACCGCTTCATCCCCACCAACGAAGAGCCGCTGGTCTTCCGTATTGTGGATGGCCGCGCCGAAACCCGGCCCGCGGATAACGGCAAACGCCCCGACATCGAAACCGACATCGGTACGTTTACCCAGGTGCTGTGCGGCTACATCACCCCCACCGACGCCCGCCGCCTGGGCCGCTTCCACGCCGACGAAAACACCTGCTCCTGGCTGGAAAAAGCCATCACCGACACCCCCCTGTATGTTCCCGCCGGGGATTGGTTCTGACACTTCCGTTTGTCCGGCAACGACAACCTGATTGAAGTTTTTGTGCTATAATTATTTCAGCATCCTTCACCACAGAGGATGACTTCCCGCGCCGGAGACACCGTGGAGCAGTTGTTTGACCTTCTGAAAAACACCGCCGACGGCGCATTCGTCATCGACGACGAACAGCGCATTGTCTTCTGGAACGACGCGGCCCGGCAAATGCTGGGCTACACGCCAGAGGAAGTCATAGGGCGGCCCTGTTACGAAATCTTGGGCGGCTGTGACGAGCGCGGCCGGGTGTTCTGCTGTCCCCGCTGTTACGTAGCCGCCGCGGCCAGTGCCGGCAAAACCATCCCCACTTACGATATTGCCATCCGAACCAAATCTGGCGACCTGCGCTGGATTAACATCAGTATTCTGACCCTTCGCGGCCCGGCTTCCTCGGTTCTCATCGTCCATCTTTTCCGCGATACCACCCCTCACAAAAAACGGGAACAGTTCATCCTCCAGCTTCTGGAGCAAGCAGAACGCCTGCAGGCCGCCTCTTTTACCCCTATTCCCCCGCCTTCCCCAGCCGCTCCCGCCGCCAACCTCACCGGACGGGAGATGGAAATCCTTTCTCTGCTGGCCCAGGGCCTCAGCACCGGAGATATTGCCGACACGCTGTCCATCAGCCTGTCCACAACCCGCAACCACATCCAAAACATCCTGAGCAAGCTGGGGGTCCACAGCCGGCTGGAAGCCGTCGCTTATGCCTTTGAGCACGGCCTGGTAAACCGCCC
>RFJV01000466.1 GCA_003694775.1 Chloroflexota bacterium
AACAGTACCGAACGACAAAAAACAATCCAGGTGCGAACCTTTCCTTACTTATTTGTGTCCCCCACCCCATTGAACTGGACTCAAACTTTAAGCAATACTGCACCGTATATTGTATCATTACAAATTCTCAACAACGGTGGCAAAGTGATGACCTGGACGGCCCAAACCGATTTTGCCTATCTAACCTTACCGCTAACCAATGGCGTAGACGATACCACAATCCCCATCACTCTAACCCATCCACTTACCTATGGCACATTCACTGGGGTTTTAACCATTGCCGGCACCGCCGAGACCCGTTACAGCCCGTTGACCATACCGCTAACCATCAACATTGTAGATAAATTTCCGTATTATTTACCCCTCGTCATCAAATGAAGACAAAATTCAATCGTTCACGCTCATTTGACCAGTTGCCATTTTTATTAGTTGTTCTATTAGCCGGATTTGCCTGGTGGCTTATCAGGGAACAGCAGTCAACACAAATCAGCACATTTCAGTCCCCGCTACCGGTATTAAGTTATGAGAAAACGGTCAATAAACACGAGGCAAAAGTGCCAGAATATTTAATCTATAATATTATCATTACCAATACTGGAGCGTCTACAACTGATACATTGATTATCGACCAGCTAGCCCCTGAAGTAACTTGGGCAGGAGAAGTGACTGCCACCTACGGAACACCTTTTTATGACCCATCATTCCGGCGCATTGGATGGCACGGTTCATTGTTGCCGACTTCAACTCTGGTAATAAGCTGGTCGGTTGTGGTGGTTAATGTTCCTCTTAATCCTGGCAATGTTTTGACTAACAGTTTTATCGCCATTAGTGATGGTACAGATGTTGCTACCCGTTTTGCAGAAACCATTATCTCCACTTCAACCCCACGTCCCACCTTTACCCCAAGCCCAACTTCAACACCAACTGCTGTTCCGACCGCTACTGCGACTGCTTCCCCTACTCCTGTTCCAACTCATCCCTCTACGGCTACACCCACTGCTACAACAAATCCTACCACTTATCCCCCGACATTAGACCATTCTTTGACAACCGTATCGACGACGCCTGTTCTTACCCCACCCTCTAACTGGCCCAAATATTTGCCAGATACAGGATGGTGATGCAAAAATACACACTACCCAGGAGCTAGTCGATGGCTAATCCTTCTCCAAAAGTCACCCTGACCACCGAAGAGGCCGCCTCTCTGCGGCGAGGGTTCAAATACTGCCCCCGATGCCGCACCGAGCTGGTGGACCGGGAGGTGTACGGACGCGTCCGCCGCTTCTGCCCCAACTGCCGCTTTGTGCAGTTCATCGACCCCAAAGTGGGCGCGGCCGTCCTGGCCCTGACCGGCGACAACCGCGTCCTGCTGGTCAAACGGGCCGTGGACCCGGCCCGCGGCGACTGGTGCCTGCCCGGCGGCTTTATGGAAATCGGCGAAACACCCCAGCAGGCCGCGGCCCGCGAGTGTCTGGAGGAAACCGGCTTCTCCGTTGACCCGGAGACAATGAAGCTGGTGGATGTATTCTACTACGAGGACTACCGCGGAAGCGGGGTGCTGATTATGTACCAGGGCCAGATTACCGGCGGCACCGCCGCACCCGGCGACGATGTGTCGGAAGTGCGGTTCTTTGGCCCGGACAGCCTGCCGGAGAACATCGCCTTTGCCTCCAACATCGAGGCCCTCCGGCGCTGGCAAACGGAGACGGGGTGACAGGGAGACAAGGAGACGGGGAGACAAGGGGACAAGGAGACAGGGAGACGGGGAGACAAGGTGAAGGGGTGACAAGGTGACAAGGTGACAAGGCGACGGGGGGAATTTGCTATTCCATATCTCGCCTCCCGGATAGTCACTTAATCGCCAATCTCCCAATCTCCCAATCGTCAATCGTTAATCGTCAATCGTTAATCGTTAATCGTTAATCGTCAATCATCAATCGTTAATCGTTAATCGCCATGACAAAAATACTCGCCATAGAAACCTCTTGCGATGAAACCGCCGCGGCGGTGATAGAAGACGGGGTGTTCATTCGCTCCAACATTGTAGCCTCGCAGATTGAAATTCACCGGCGCTACGGCGGGGTGTTCCCGGAAGTGGCCTCGCGCCAGCACATCCTGGCTATCAACACCGTCATCGAGGATGCGCTCAAGCAGGCCCAGGACAGTTGGGCCGAAATCGATGCCATCGCGGTGACGCGCGGCCCCGGACTGGTCGGCAGTTTGCTGGTGGGAGTCAACGCGGCCAAAGGGCTGGCCCTGTCGCTGGGCCTGCCGCTGGTCGGTGTGAACCACCTGGAAGGACATATCTACTCCAACTGGCTGGACCACGAACGCCGCGGCAAGGCCCCGCGGATAAAATTCCCCTCCCTGGCACTGATTGTGTCCGGCGGGCACACCGAACTGGTGCTCATCCGCGGTCACGGCCAGTATGAAATTCTGGGCCGCACCATCGACGACGCCGCCGGCGAAGCCTTCGACAAGGTGGCCCGCATTCTGGGCATCGGCTTTCCGGGCGGGCCGGCCATCCAGAAAGCGGCAGAAGCAGGCAACCCGGCCGCGTTCGACTTTCCCCGCGCCCGGCTGGGCGACTCGTTCAACTTCAGCTTCTCCGGTTTGAAAACCGCGGTCCTGCGGGTCGTGCAGAAATACACCAACACCGACAAAATGCTCCCCCCCGACGAGGGGCCGCCTGCCCGGATGCCGGTCGCCGATATTGCCGCCTCTTTCCAGATGGCCGTAGTCGACGTGCTGGTCAGCAAAGCCCTGGCCGCGGCAGAGGCCTACAACGTCAAGGAAATTCTGCTGGCCGGCGGCGTGTCGGCCAACAAGCTGTTGCGCGAAACCCTGCAGGCCCAGGCCGACCGGCCGGTCCGCATCCCGCCCCTCTGGCTCTGCACCGACAACGCGGCAATGATTGGCGCGGCGGCCTACTGGCGCTACCAGGCCGGCGACCTGGCGGACTGGGACCTGGACGTGGTCGCCAATTTGCGGCTGGACCAGGGGTGACGGGAGGACGAGGAGACGGGGGGACGGGGAGACAGGATGACGGGGAGACGAGGGGACAGGGATAGGGCGATATTGCGATATTGCGATATTGCGAGAGGGCGATATTGCGAGAGGGCGAGATGCCGGGAGGGTTACGGGGTCAACGAACGTTGGGCGTCTGTCCCTGAAGGGGGCGTTCGTCGTTCGTCGTTGGTCGTTGGTCGTTCGTCATTCATCAAAAGAGAGGAATTATGCCCAAACAAACCATCTTTTACACCGGAACCGGCGATGAA
>RFJV01000467.1 GCA_003694775.1 Chloroflexota bacterium
ACACCTGGAGAATAGCTGGAAAGGTCGGGCATGGTGAAGGCTCCTTGAATACAGTTGGGGAGTTTGTTAGTTGGTGAGTTGGGGAGTTAGAGAGTTTAGAGCTATCAATCCCCAATCTCCCAATCTCCTAATCTCCAATCCCCACCAGGATTACAGCCGCTCAAACCGGGCCTGGAAGAAGCGCAGGTATTTGGGTTCGTACACCATTTTCAGGCCGCGGGTCTGTTCGCGGGCATCGTACACGGCTTTGACGGCCTCGGCGGTAACGTCCATGTGGGCCTGGGTGTAGACCCGCCGCGGGATGGTCAGCCGGACCAGCTCCAGCCTGGGATAGCGATGGTCGCCGGTTTCCGGGTCGCGCCCGGCGCTGACAATACCGCGCTCCATCGAGCGGACGCCGGAGTCCAGGTACAGCTCTGCGGCCAGCGTTTGGGCCGGGAACTGGTCCTGGGGGATGTGCGGGTAGAATCGCCTGGCGTCCAGGAAAATGGCGTGTCCGCCTATCGGCTGGACAATGGGAATTCCCCAATCGGTCAGCAGTTCTCCCAGGTAGCGCACCTGCCCCACACGGGCACGGATGTGGTCGTCCTGCACCGCTTCGGTGATGCCGATGGCCAGGGCTTCCATATCGCGGCCCGACATGCCGCCGTAGGTGTGCAGTCCCTCATATACTACCACCAGATTGCGAGCCACGTCAAACACATCGGGGTCATTCACGGCTAACCAGCCGCCGATGTTGACCAGGTGGTCCTTCTTGGCGCTCATCCAGGCCCCGTCGGTGTAGCTGCAGAACTCCTTGAGGATTTCGGCGATGGACTTGTTCGCGTAGCCATCCTCGCGCTCCTGGATGAAAAAGGCATTTTCGGCCATCCGGGTGGCGTCGAGGTAAATTCGGATGCCGTACCGGTCGCACAGGTTGCGCAGGGCCTTGACATTGGCCATGCTGACCGGCTGTCCACCGGCCATATTGACCGTGCCGGCCAGGCTGACGTAAGGGATTTTTTCCGGCCCGACCCGCTTGATAAGGGCTTCCAGTTTGTCCAGGTCTACGTTGCCTTTGAAGGGGTGGGTGCTGGTTGGGTCGTGGGCTTCATCGATGATGACATCCACAAATGTACCGCCGGCCAGTTCCTGATGCAGGCGGGTGGTGGTGAAGTACATGTTGCCGGGGATGTAGTCGCCGGGTTTGATGAGGGCTTTGCTGATAAGATGCTCTGCCCCCCGGCCCTGGTGGGTGGGCACCAGGTACTTGTAGCCGTAGTAGGTGCGAACGGCGTCTTCCAGGTGGTAAAAGTTTCGGCTTCCGGCGTACGCTTCATCGCCGAGCATCAGGCCGGCCCACTGGCGGTCGCTCATGGCGCTGGTGCCGCTGTCGGTCAGCAGGTCGATGTAGACATCTTCGGAGCGGAGGAGGAAGGTGTTGTAGCCGGCCTCCCGGATGGCCCGCTCCCGCTCCTCGCGGCTGATGAGCCGAATCGGCTCCACCATCTTGATTTTCCACGGCTCGGCCCAGGAACGGCGGCCAAACTGCTGGCCCATTGTTTGGGGAACGACTTGACTGCTCATGGCATACTCCTTTGTAAATTAGTTTGTGAGTTTATGAGTTTGGGAGTTTGGGGGTTGGGAAGTTGGTGAGTTGGGGATAAGCTCCCAATTTCTGACTGCCGGGTCTCTGTTCAAAAAACGGCCAGGTCACCATCGATGACAACCAATGTACGGTTGTTAAAAA
>RFJV01000468.1 GCA_003694775.1 Chloroflexota bacterium
CGGCCAGGGCACGGGATGATGAGGGGAACGGTTCGGCAAGCGGTTTGGTCATCGTGGCAAAGATTTTAATCCCAAGCGGCAAAAAGGCAAGCAGTGGCAGTGATGGCGATATCAGCCGCGCCCGCCGGCTAACTGCTTCGCGGCAGGAGAACGCAGGAGGCTTTGCATCGCCCAGATTCCAAACACGGGGCCGAGGGCCAGCAGGCTGAACGCCCAGGTCCAACCTACCTTTTCAACGATAACGGGAATCAGGCGGATTGAGGCCAGGGTCAGTAAAAAGCCCAGGCTGGTTTGCAGGGTTAGGGCCGTGCCCATATAGGCCCGGTCGGATAGCTCACTGACCGCCGCGCTGAACTGCGCGGAGTCGGCCACAATGGTAAATCCCCACACCAGGGCCACCAGGCTGACCAGCCAGGGACTCCGGCCAAATGTAAAACCGATGGCAACGGCGCATGTTCCGCTCAGGGCCATGCTGACGATGGTAACCCGACTGCGGCCCCAGCGGTCGGCCAGTGGGCCGGCCAGCAGACTGCCCAATCCACCAATGCCGATGACCAGAAATGCCATCAGCGCGGCGACGGTATCCGGGGCAAACCCCAGAAAGCCGGTGCTGTTGTCCACCCGGCGGAACGACTCCAGTAGAAACAATGGGAGCCAGGTCCACATCGCGTACAGCTCCCACATGTGTCCAAAATAGCCAAAATTGGCCAGTCGGACGCCCCGCTCCCGTAGAGCCTCGCCAACATAGCGCCACCGGAACGGAGCCGGCGCGCTGCGGTGCGGCCCCAAATGACCTGAACGCCACACAATCAGTCCCCCCACTGCGGCCAGCGCCGAGGCGGCCAGCATAACAGGCTCCCACTGGCCTATTCCGCCAAAGACTCTCAATAAATGCGGTGAGGCGGACCCCACCGTCAGCGCGCCGACCAGCAGTCCCAAACCCAGCCCGCGGTCTTCTTTCATCCAGGTAGCCATTATTTTCATCCCCACCGGGTAGACCGCGGCCAGGGCAAAGCCGGTCAAAAATCGCAAAAACACTGCCATGCCCAGTCCGCTGGCAATCAGTGGGATGAGAGCATTGACTCCCGCACCCGCGAACGCGCCAATGGCAAACACCTTTCGCGGGGACCATACATCCGCCACGTTGAACAGAGCGCTCAAAAACGCGCCGGCTACAAAACCTATTTGTACCGCCATCGTCAGCCAGGCCGCGCCGCCAGAGGCCAATCCCCAGGCCCGTGTGAGAGCCGGCGTCACCGCCGATGCCGAAAACCACAGTCCCATTGCCAGCAGTTCTGCCAGCGCCAGCAGAAGTACCGTGCGCCATTTGGCACTCATTTTATCCCCCCTTGAGAATTGTTTTCTCTATTATATGGCAACGTTACGGACACGTGCTGTAATTGTTCTTACACCGTTGTGTTTTAGAACACTTCCACTTCATCAATGGTGCGGCATTGCTCAGGAAAATTCCGGGGGGGATTGCGAATAAAGACAGCTCTCCCGGCTTTTGCCGCTGGTTGGGGGGCGTGGTATGATGTGCAGACGAAAATATTTAGTCAATTTTTAATGTTGAATGGAGAGTTGAAGGCAATCATCAATCGTCAATCGTCAATCGTAAATCGTAAATCGTCAATCGTAAATCGTAAATCGTCAATCGTAAATCGTCAATCTCCAATCTCCAATCTCCAATCTATCCTGCCCGGCCTGGGACTGTTCTTGCTGGCCTTGCTTCCTCGCGCCCTGTCTCTGCAGGCGTTTGTCACTGCGGATGAGGCCAAGTGGGTGTACCGGTCGGCCCGGTTTCTGGCCGCTTTTCTGCAGGGCGACCTGCCCGGAACCACGGTCAACCTGACCCCGGCCGTGACCACCACCTGGCTGGGCAGTGCCGGGCTGGCCGTCTACTACCGCCTCCATCAGGCCGTGCTCCAGCCGGCGTTTGTCGACTGGCTGGCATCTTTGCCGCCGTTCCGCACCGAACTGGACATCCTGGCCGCCACCCGCTGGCCGATGGCCCTGCTGACTGCGCTGGCGGTGGTGCTGGTCTACCACCTGGGCCGGCGGCTGGTCGACCCGCCGGTGGCCTGGCTGGCCGCGGCTCTGCTGGCTCTGGACCCCCACTTTACCGCCCTCTCCCGTATCCTGGGGCACGACGCGCCGGCGGCTGTCTTTATGACCCTGTCCCTGCTGTGGGTTCTCCCGGTGGTGCTGTCTCCGGACCCCCGGCCCGCGGGAGGTGTGCGGCTGGTGCTGTCGGGAGTGATGGCCGGACTGGCTGTCCTGTCGAAGGCGCCGGCCCTGTTTCTGCTTCCTTTTGTTGGCCTGCTGGTGGCGGTTCGTGTCTGGCGTCGCCGCACCGACCTGGCCTTCTGGACCCGGCAGTACCTGGTCTGGCTGGTGGCGGCCTGGCTGGCCTTCGTCATTCTCTGGCCTGCGGCCTGGGTCGACCCGCTGGGCCGGCCTCTGGCCGTGGTGCAGAATGCTTTCCTGTCCGCCACGGACCAGGCCGAAGCCGACGCCGAAGGGTACTGGCTGGTTCCCGACCTGGGGCCGGCTTACTACCTGGTGCACACGGCCTTCAAGCTCAGTCCGCTGGTGATGGTTGGCGCGGGGGTGGCGGTGGTCTTTCTGTTCCGGAAGCCGCGGCAGGAGGACTCGCCCGCGGTGGGCTGGCTCCTGCTGTTTGCCCTGCTGTTTGCCGTCTTTATGACTCTGGGCGACAAGCGCAGTCCGCGCTACATCCTGCCGGTTTTTCCGGCCCTGTCTCTGGTCGCGGCCTGGGGCTGGGCGCGGCTCTTCCGGCAGGTGTACGGGCCGGAAGCAGGGCGAAAATTTGCCGTGTTTGCCGCGGTGCTGGTGCTTTCTGCCGGGGCCATTCTCCTGCCGTATGCCCCCTACTATTTCAGCTACTACAACCCCCTCGCCGGCGGCCCGCTGACCGCGCCGCGGCTGGTCAAAATCGGCTGGGGCGAGGGAATGGACCGGGTGGGCCGCTTTCTGCAGTCCAATTCGGAGACCCGCGGGGCGCGGGTCGGAACGGCCTATGCCTCCACGGTGGCGCCGTTCTTTGATGGCGATATTTCGGAGGTTACCGGCGACGCGCTGGATTATGTCGTGCTGTACATCAAGCAGGTGCAGTCCGGCGAGCCATCGCCGATGTTCATCCGCTACTACCGGCAGGCCGCGGAACCGGTCTATACCGTCAACCTGAACGGTATCCGCTACGCCGAGGTCTATCCCGGCCCGGCAGTTCAGCCCTCGCTGGCGGTCAAACCGGGCCTGGACCATGCCATCCTGCCCAAGCCGGTCGGTTTCCGGCCCCACACACCCTACGCCCGCCTCGGCGAGCCGCTGACCGTGGATGTGCTGTGGCTGGCGGATGACCCCCTGCCGGCTTCGCCCAGCCTGCTGACCCTGGAGTCGCTCTCGGCGTTCGAGTTTCTGGAGGAGCACAACCATCTGGACGGAACACCGGAGGAACCGCGCCAGCGGACCATTCTGGCCGAGGCGCCGGCGTTGCTGACCCGCTGGCCCGGCGACCTGGTGGTCAGCCGGCATCAGCTCACCGTTCCGGCGGACCTGCCGCGGGGCCGGTATGCCTTGCAGGTGGATGGCCGTCCCCTGGGGGAAATTGAGGCCCGGCAGTTCCG
This sequence comes from Chloroflexota bacterium, assembly GCA_003694775.1. Classification (GTDB taxonomy): domain Bacteria; phylum Chloroflexota; class Anaerolineae; order 4572-78; family J111; genus J111. Next base: position 3,648 of record RFJV01000468.1, read on the forward strand.
TCTGCCGGACGACATGCCGGCAGTGGAAGGCGCGGTGTTCGGCGGGCAGATTGCCCTGCAAGCCTACCGCTACGAGCCAACGGCGGATTATGTGGCCGTTTCTGTGGCCTGGCAGGCGCTGACCGCCCATCTGCCGGATTACACCGTCTTTGTCCAGCTTCTCAGTGCCGAAACCGGCGAACGGGTGGCCGGCTTCGACTCCCAACCCCTGAAGGGGGAGTGGCCGACATCCCAGTGGGTGCGCGGCGAGGTGGTTGTGGACCGGTACCTGGTCGCCGTGCCGCCCGACCTGCCGCCC
>RFJV01000469.1 GCA_003694775.1 Chloroflexota bacterium
CGACCTGCTGGCCGGCGGTGTCGGCCACCAGGCGGGCCTGGCTGTCTAACAGCAGGTCAACAGACTGGCCGTCCCGGACGGTCAGATTGACGCCCAGACCGGCCTCGTCTCCCTCCATTTCTTCCAGACCGATGACAAATTCAACCGCATTGACCGGATATTCCAGCCGGGCGGGCAGATTCATCTGCCACGGTTCGCCCTCCTCGTTCTGCATGTCGACCCACAGCCGGCCATCCTCAATGAAAACCCGCGTCTCGTCCAGGGCGCCCTCTTGCGGCTCCCATCGCTCCAGATTCAGCGGCGGGTTGGAAAAGTCCTCGGCAAATTCGTACGGGCGAGGGTGGCGGTAGCGCCCCCACTGGGGGTAAATCTGATTGGTCCACCATTCGGGGAACTCATCCAGAGGGCCAATTTCACTGCCATCGCTGGCGCGGTAGAGACGGGGCTGGCAGTCGGCGTCTACCGCGGCAATGGCCCGTCCATCCGGGCTGAAGGCCACCTGAAAATCGGCACAGTCCGGGTTGTTGTGCTCAAAGCTGAGGAGCGGTTCGGCGGGGCCGTCTGGTGGGGACACCACCCACACTTCCCGCCGGCCCGAAAATGGCCACTGCCAGTCACAGCCATCTACCAGCACAGACACTACAAGCCGCTGACTGTCCGGCGACCATTGGGGATTGACCGCACAGCCTACCTCATCGGTATGAAGCAGGACCGCCGGGTCCCGGCCATCCGGGCGCATGATGGACAGGTTGCCCCCGCTGTGAAAGGCCAGCCATTCCCCATTGGGACTCCAGGTCGGGGTAACGTCATTTTCAACCAGGGGCAGGGGGTGCAGGCCGGAGCCATCAGCGTTGACCAGGTAGAGGCGGTTGGGCTGGTCACTGCGCCTCGCGGCCAGAACAATCTGCTGTCCGTCGGGGCTCCAGCCGAGCTGTCCGGCCTCTTCCAGATTCAGACCGGCGTCGGTCAGGATTTGGCGGGGGGTACTGCTCCAGATTGGGGCAATGCAGATTCCCGGTTCACCGGGACAGGGGTAAGCGGTACGGGATGTGGGCGGCGGCTCCGGCAGGTCCACCAAACTGCCGGCCTGGAGCGCCGGGAGGGCGGTTTCTGTCGACTCGCCGGGGGCGGTGCCTTCTGCGGTCTGGTTGGCGGTTTCGCCGGACAGGAGGCTCAGGGCCAGGATACCGGCCCCCAGCAGAACAGCGACCAGAACCGCCGCGCCGGCCAGCCAGAAAAGCCGGCGCCGTTTGGGGGTAGAGGGCACGGGCTGGTGGAGACGGGTGGCTTCTTCTGCCGCGTGCACGGTTTTCCGGGCAGGCGGTGGGGTGCGGGTAGCCGGGGGGGAGATTTGGGGCTGGGTTTCTGCCGCGGTGACGGCCTGGGCAAAGGCCGCGGCCATCTGGCGGCAGGTTTTGTACCGCTGTTCCGGCTCCTTGGCCAGGGCTTTCAGGATGACCTGTTCCGCGGCTTCCGGCAGGTCGGGGCGGAGTGTATGCGGCAGGGGCAGGGGGTCGTTTAAATGCTTGTAAATCAGGGCGATGGGGGTTTCGGCCTGGAAGGGGGCACTGCCGGTGACCATTTCGTACAGCACAATGCCCAGGGAGTACTGGTCGGAGGCGGGGGTGAGGTCGCGACTGCCGCGGCACTGCTCCGGACTCATGTAAGCCGGAGTGCCGAGCACTCCGGCGCCGGTCAGCTCCACGGTGGCCTCCACCATTTTGGCAATACCGAAGTCGGTCAGGAAAGCGTTGCCGGAGGCGTCGAGCAGGATGTTGCTGGGTTTGATGTCCCGGTGGAGCACGCCGCGGGCGTGGGCGTAATCCAGGGCGTCGGCAATCTGGCTGAGCAGACGGGCGGCCTCGGCCAGCGGCAGAGGCCCCTGACGAATCCGGTCGGTCAGGGTGCCGGAGGGCAGGTAGCGCATGACCATGTAGGCAATACCGTCCTCTTCGCCGTAGGCAAAGATGGGCAGGATATGCAGGTGCTCCAGTTTGGCAATGGCTTTGGCTTCGCGGGCAAATCGCTGGCGAAAGGTAGGGTCTTGGGAGAAGTGCTGGGGCAGGATTTTGATAGCCACGTAGCGGTCGGTGTTGGGGTCGTAGGCTTTGTAAACGGTGGCCATCCCCCCCATGCCGATTTGCTCTACAATCCGGTAGCTTCCAATAGTACGGCCAATCATTGGCGACCTCCGCGGGTAATCTCCCCCCTTTTGCCGCAGGACGTACGCCGTTTAAATCGCTGAGAATGCAGAGACCAGTCGTTGGGAGTAAGGGGTAAGGAGGACCTGCTACCTCTGTGTGGTGTGTCCAGCGGTAAAATTTACTGCGGTTGGTACTACTTTTTATTGTATCACACTGGGGAGTCGGGGTCAATGGGCAAAAAAGCCCGCAGGTCTACCACCTGCGGGCCAGAACAGCGGTTTGGACAGTGGGGAGCCTGCACCTCATAACCGGCGTGCTGTGCTGAACTACGGCCCGGAGGCCGCCGGTTTCTTTGTTCGCGCCTGTTATCGAGGGCAGGCACCCACCGATTGGCCTCAGAATAACATAATCTGTGCCGTTTAACTTGACGCCCGGTGAATGGCTCCCCAACGTCCACCTGACTGGTGCCAGGCGCGGGGGTCAGTAGGGTGGTTCCGCTGGCCCATAGTAACCGCACATCCCCATTCGTGGGGAGTTCACGAAGGGAGACATACCGTATTCGTCGTTGTCATGTTCTTCAGTCCGATGTTCTTCGGCGTGCCGGTCGCATAGAGGAACCCATTCGCCCATTTCTATCCAACATTCCGTACACCACCATCGCGCCAGCTTGTCACATTCTGAACATCTCACTTCCGGCAGTTTGTTGCGTGCCATTAAAAAGATGGGGTGCTGGGTCAACGGGCGGCCCTGGCGCACATCTACAGCTTTAATTAACGTTTCTGAGGGGGTGCCAAAGTCGTAGATATGGGTCAGGGTCAGACCGGGCGTAAAAACATGCTTGATTTTACGGTTCATGGGTATCTCATCGCCGCTCCATCCGCCGATGGAAAATTGACTGAGGTGTCCACAGCATTCCAGCCAGATAGCGCGCAAATAATCATCCAGGGCTTTCAGGGTAGCTTCACCCTGTATCTCCAGATGCAGCCAATAACTGCCGCCCCAGACGTCCTGCAATTGTAAATGGTAGATGGGTTGGACTGGCCCGTTTTTTATCTGCAGGTTGGCTGTTTCAATAGCTTCTGTGCGTTTGGTACAGCTTTTTAAGTGCCGGCTCAGACCGCCTTTGGTCATCTCCCGGCCACAAAACACACAGCTACCGCGGGTTTGTTTTCTGCGAGCCATTTTCTTTACCTCCTTGTAAAAAATAAACGTTTACCTTGTAGACGGGGCCTCACCTACGGGGGACGCTCATCCCACTTGTTGGCCGGAAGCGGCCCCCGATTGCCGAACACCTCCACCAGCCCGGCCCCGATAACCATCGCCGACCCCAGAGCTTCAGGCAGGCCAAACGGTTCTCCGGCCAGCAGGGCCGCACTGCCAATACCGACCACCGCCTCAATTTGCAGAAGAATGCCCAGCCGTCCGGGGTCCACAAAGCGGGACCCCCAGTAAAGCCCCCACATTGCCGGGATGAGAATGCCGCCGCTCATCAGCAGAACCCAGGGGGTGACAGCCAGAAAGCGCGGCAGGTCGGGGGGATGGCCCAGGGCGGCCAGCGGCAAAAGGGAGAGACCCCCTGCCACCAGCGTGCCGTAGAAGAAAAAGGCGAGCACCTGCTCAAACACCGAAATGTCCGGCGACCGGCGTATCCGCATGGCCCCAAAGGTAAAGACGATGCCGGACAGCAGGGCCAGCCCATCGCCGAGATTAACGGGCCGGCCCGGCCCACTGCCGATTCCCAAAATGGCGACCAGCCCGCCCAGGCTCAGCACCAGGGCCAGTCCGCGCCATAGGGTGAACCGCCGGCCCATCAGGTACACTTCGGCCAGCGTGCCCCAGGCCGGCATCACGTAGAACAGAATCAGCGCCCGGACCACGTCGGTGAGCAGAACGCTTTCCGAGTACAGCACCACCGCGCCCCCTACCAACAGACCGGTCCGGAAATGCTCCAGGCCGGTGCGCTGGCCCCGGCGCAGACGAACCACCGCCAGCGGCGCCAGAAGCAGAAACGGCGCGGAAAACTGGCTGATGACCACCCAGCCGGGGTCCAGCCCCATCCGGTCGAAGGCCCGCAGGGGAATCCAGAACAGCCCCCACACTCCCGCGGACACAGCGACCATCAATTCGGGTGAAATGATTCGTTTGTTCAGCATCGGATTAC
>RFJV01000470.1 GCA_003694775.1 Chloroflexota bacterium
GTTATGACACCACCTGCAAAAATCAGCCGCCGAATATTTCTCAAAGGCGCGGGGCTGGCCCTTTTGCTGACCGGCTGTAGCCCGCGGTTCTCACCCCTGGACGTGGTGTTCCCGACCGCTACGCCGCTCCCCACGCCCACCCCTACTCCCCTGCCCAGCGCCGACGGGGTGGTCCAGGCCTACCTGCAAGCATGGACCGAGGGGGACTATTCCACCATGTACAGCCTCCTCACCCCAACCTCCCGGCAGACCATCAGTGCGGCCCAGTTTGAGGCCCAGTACCGCGACGCGCTCAACGCGGCCACGGTGACGCGGGTGGACGCCCAGTTAATCTCCCTGCTCCACACCGGCGACCGGGCGTCGGCGCTGTTTTTTGTGGGCTGGCAAACAAGGCTGTTCGGTCCCATCAACGCGGATAATGAAATGAAGCTGGAATTCCAGCAGGGCCGCTGGGGGGTGGTCTGGCAGCCGACCCTGGTTCTGCCGCAGTTGGGGCACGGGGTGTCGCTGGCCCTGCTGGGCCAGCCGCCGGCGCGAGGCAATATTTACGACCGCCGGGCGCACGCCCTGGCAACGCTGGGCCAGATGGTCACCGTAGGCGTTGTGCCGATGCGGCTGGAGGACCGGGAAACCACGGTCCAGAGCCTGGCCCAGATTACGGGGGTCAAACCGGAAAGAATCAATGCCGCTATCGATGCGGCTCGCCCGGACTGGTTTGTCCCCATCGCCGACATTGATTTTGAGACCAGCCTCAAGCTGGACAACCTGTTCAACAACCTGCCCGGCGTCGACCGCCGGGCGCGGGAGGTCCGCGCCTATCCGGACGGCGAACTGGCCGCGCACATCATCGGCTACATGGGAGCCATTCCAGCGGAGCAGAAACAGAGCTACCTGGAGCGGGGCTACCAGGGAAACGAGCTGGTCGGTCTGGATGGGGTTGAACGCTGGGCCGAAGCGGAACTGGCCGGCCAGCGGGGTGGCCGGCTGGTCACCCTTTCCCCCTCACGGCAGGTGCTGGCCGAAATCGCCTCTACGCCGGCCCGGGCTGGAAGCAGTGTTTTCCTGACCATCGACGCCGAATTTCAGGCCAGGGTAGAAGCCCTGCTGGGCGAACGGCTGGGCGCGGTAGTGGTGATGGACCCCCACACCGGGGCCATCTACGCTATGGCCAGCTATCCCCGCTTTCAACCGGTGGTGCTTTCTACAGGTTTCGATGCCGAAGCCTGGCTAAAGCTCTACACCAACGACCAGCGCCCGCTGGTCAACCGGGCCACCCAGGGGCTGTACCCGCCGGGCTCGATTTTCAAGATTGTCACCCTCAGCGCGGCCCTGGAAGAACTGGCCATGCCCCCCGAAACCACCTATATCTGCACCGGCAAGTGGTACGGGCTGGGCGAGGCGTTTGTCAAAGATTGCTGGCTCAAAACCGGGCACGGGCAAATCAATCTGATTGACGGGCTGACGCAAAGCTGTGATGTTGTCTTTTACGAGTTGGGGCTGGCCCTGCACCGCCAGGACCCCGACCTCCTGCCTCGCTGGGCCAGGCTGTTCGGCCTGGGCGCGTCAACCGGCATCATCGGGCTGAACGACAGTCCCGGTATTGTGCCGGATAACCGCTGGAAGCAGGCCGCGCTCAAAGAACCGCTCTTCGACGGCGATGCGGTCAATTCGGCCATTGGACAGGGATATATGCTGGCGACCCCCCTGCAGGTGGCCTGTCTGCTGGCGGCGATTGCCAACGGCGGCAAACTTCTCCGCCCCTATATTATCGACAGGATTGTGGATGTAGACGGCAACACCCGCCAGACCTCAACAGAAGTCCAGGGAACCCTCCCCTTGAAACCGGAAAATATGGCCCTGATACGCCAGAGCCTGGAAGCAGTGACCAGCGGGGCACGCGGCACCGCCCGGCAGGCGTTTGAGGGCGCGGCCTTTACCGTCGCCGGGAAGACCGGTACCGCGGAATCCGGGCAGGAAAAACCGCATGCCTGGTTTGCCGGCTACACCCCGGCAGACCGGCCTGAAGCCGTGATTGCCGTTATTCTTGAACACGCCGGAGAAGGTTCCAAAGAGGCCGCGCCGCTGTTCCGCCAGGTGGCCGAAGCATTTTTCGAGTGGAAAAATAAACAGGAAAACAACAACTAAAAAAGATAAAAATATATAAATTTATCCCACCTGCCATTATAAAACACACATTTCTCCAGGTTTATTCCCCACTTATATAATCATCTCCGTTTTCCAATACCCTCTTTTCCCGCTCCGATGAATTCCAGGAGTCAAGGTAAAAAATCCAAAAACAGGGCAAATAACCACTATTGACCCAAAAAAGTGCTGTTATAAGGGCATCTACCCCATTACATCCACAAAATCAGCTTTTTTCAGGTAAATCGTCATTTTTTACCATCCAGAGACACATTTTTATCGCTTTGCTTCGCCATCTGTCTTAAATACGTTGACATAGTTTACCAGTTGTGCTATGATGAACTTGCTCAACGGTAGAAGCTGTTACAGGAATCAACCTCTTACAACGAAGGAGCAATAAAACCGATGGCATCTCGAACTGAGCAAATGATTGCCCGGCTGAAGGATTTGCAGGCCGGTACGGCAGACATCGAAGCTTCGGCTGTGGTCAGTGTAGACGGGCTGATTATGGCCTCATCTCTGCCGGCTGATGTGGAAGAAGACCGGGTCTCGGCCATGTCTGCGGCCATGCTCTCTCTGGGTGAAAGAATTGCCGCAGAACTGGGCCGGGGAACGCTGGACCAGGTTTACATTCGCGGCAA
>RFJV01000471.1 GCA_003694775.1 Chloroflexota bacterium
AACAGGTTCCAGACACAGCGCGGCCTATTCGCCTGTATGTGGATAGCGAACATCTATTTTATCGTAGGCCTGATAATTCGTCAAATTGCGGTGGTTGGGTGTTTTCCTTGCCTGGTCTCTGAAAGTATGCCATAATTTGAGTAGAATCTGAATCATCGGAGTCTGGTGCACGTGGCCGAGAACGCCTCCCAAAACCCGCTCAGCCGGCGCGAACTGGAAGTGCTGGAAATGGTTGCAACCGGGGCCAGCAACCAGGAAATCGCGCGCCAGCTGGTCATCAGCGTCAACACGGTGAAGGTGCACCTCCGCAACATTTTTGAAAAGCTGGAGGTCCAGTCCCGCACCGAGGCCACCCGCCGCGCCCTCCAGGAAGGCTGGATAACTCTCGACGAGCCAGATACCCCCACCGAGCCGGTGTCTGCGGGAACAAACACCTTTATTCTGCCGGCTGACACGCAAACCCTGAACCGCCGGCAGGCGGTCTATCTTCTGCTGGCACTGCTGGTTGCCGCGGGCTACCTGGTTTTCACCCTCCTGCCCTTTGCCGCGCCGCAGGTCCGGCCCGACCTGCCGGTGATTTACGGCCAGCCGACCCCTTCCGCCCCCAAAAACGGCGGGTCGAGCGATTGGAAAATCCTGACCGCTATGCCCACCCGACGGGCCGGGCTGGCCGCGGCCGTTCTGGACGGCAAAGTCTTTGCCATCGGCGGCATCCGGGCCAACAACCAGCCTACCCGGCTGGTCGAAATTTTTGACCCGGCCGCGAACACCTGGTCCGAAGGCGCGGCCCGGCCTACCGCGGCCACCGATTTTCAGGCCGCGGTGGTCGGCAAAAAGATTTATACCCCCGGCGGCTGTACGTCCAGCGGACAGGCACTGGATACGCTGGAAATCTATTCTCCCCCGGCAGACGCCTGGACTACAGGCGCGTCCCTGCCCGCGCCCCGCTGTGGCTATGCTCTGGCCGTTTACAGCGACACCCTGTACCTGTTCGGCGGCTGGGACGGCGAACAGTTCACCGATACCGTCTTTGTTTACCACCCCGACCAAAACCGCTGGGACACCCTGGACACCCACCTGCCGCGGCCTAAAGGCTACGCTGGCGCGGCCGTGCTGGACAACGCTATTTATGTGGTCGGCGGGTACAACGGCCAGGAGGAGTTTGCCGAAACCCACCGCTTCCTGCCAGGCTCAGGCCAGTGGGAGGAACGCGCCTCGCTACACGAAAAACGCGGCGGGCTGGGGCTGGTTGCCGCGGCAGGCAAACTGTACGCCATCGGCGGGGGATGGTCGACGCCGGCCCAAACCGTCGAGAAATACGACCCGGCAATCGACGAGTGGACGTCCTTCGACCCGCCCTTCAGCCGCCACTGGCGCAATATGGGCCTGGCCGTCGGCGAGGTGCAGATTTTCGCCCTCGGCGGCTGGGATGAGACAGACCAGGAGTTTCTGGATTCCGTGGTCTCTTACCGGTTCCTATACCAGCTCTTCCTGCCAATTTCGACCTTCAAGTAGCGATTGGCGACAACCAGATAGAGTAGGGAGCAGGGAGTAAGGAGCAAGAGAGTGCGACAGTCCCTGGCGGGACGGCAACGCGAATGAAAATTTGGTAGCCCCGGCATCCCAATGCCGGGCGGGCCAGGCAACCACCCCGGCGGGCATCGGGATGCTCCGCCTACCGGTTCGGCGGTCGGCGGTCAGCCGCCGGTGGTCGTATTTTCACAGAAGGATGCCGTCTTACTACTTTGCTACTTTGCTACTTTGCCCCCCTGCTACCCTGCTACTTTGCCACCTTGCTACCCTGCTACCTTGTTGCTTTGTACTGAAAGGAGAACAATATGAACGTCCCCCTGCTGGACTTAAAACCCCAATACGCGGCCTTGAAAGACGAAATCCAGGCCGCCATCAACCGGGTATGCGAATCTCAGCGGTTCATTATGGGGCCGGAGGTGTCGGGCCTGGAGGAGGAACTGGCCGCCTACTGCGGGGTAGAGTATGCCATCGGCGTGTCTTCCGGCACCGATGCCCTTCTGCTGGCGCTGATGGCCGCGGGCGTTGGCCCCGGTGACGAGGTCATCACCACGCCGTATACCTTTTTTGCCACCGCGGGGTCCATCGCCAGGCTGGGAGCGCGGGCTGTGTTTGTCGACATCCAGTCCGAAACGTTCAACATCGACCCGGCCGGCATCGAGGCCCGCCTGACCCCGCGCACCAGGGCCATTATTCCGGTGCACCTGTTCGGCCAGTGCGCGGATATGGACCCCATTCTGCAGGTCGCCCAAAAACACAACCTGTATGTCATTGAAGACGCGGCCCAGGCGATTGGCTCGGAATACAAGGGCCGGCGGGCCGGCAGTATGGGACACGTGGGCTGTTTCTCCTTTTTCCCGTCCAAGAACCTGGGCGCGTTCGGCGACGGCGGGGCCGTGACCACCAACGACCCGGAACTGGCCGAGCGAATGCGCATCCTGCGGGTGCACGGCGCCCAACCCAAGTACTATCACAAGCTGGTCGGCGGGAATTTCCGGCTGGACGCGCTCCAGGCCGCGATTCTGCGGGTCAAGCTGAAATACCTGGATAGCTGGACTGCCGGACGGCAGCGAAACGCGGCCCTGTACAACCGCCTGTTCACGGAGATGGGACTGGCCGGCGGCCCCAATCCGGTGCTGACCCTGCCCTTTGAGGCCGGCGACCGCGGGCAGTTGGCCCATCGCCGCGGGGCAGAGGCGCCTTTCCCCGGCTACCGGCACATCTACAACCAGTATGTCCTGCGGGTTGGGCCTCGGCGGGACGCCCTGCGCGCCCACCTGTCGGAGCGGGGCATTGGCAATGAGGTGTACTACCCCGTACCGCTTCACCTGCAGGAGTGCTTTGCCGGCTGGGGCTACCAACCCGGCGACTTCCCGGCCAGCGAGACCGCGGCTCAGGAGAGCATTGCCATTCCCATTTACCCGGAGCTGACCGAGACCCAAATCCGCACCGTAGCCGAGGCCATTGCCGATTTTTTCCAGCATGCGTAGCCTGAATTTGCCGCTCATCTGGCAGGTCTTCCTGCTGTTGGCCGCGGACGGTCTCTTGCTGTTTTCCGGGGGCGACCTGCCGCGGGCCGCGGCGGCGGTGGTCCTGCTGACCTTTCTGCCCGGCTGGGCCTGGCTGGAAGCACTCCAGCCACCGCTACCGCGGGCGGAGCGGGTGGTCGCCGCGATTGGACTATCATTGGCCCTGACAGTGGTGACGGCAATGCTGGCCGTGTACCTGCCCGGCCCGCTGACCGCGGGCCGACTGCTGGTGATGGTCAACCTGGTTGCTGTCGCCGGGATGGCGGCGCAGTACCGGCCGGCCAACCGCCAACGGCCCACCGTCCGCTTCTCCATAACCCGCACCGGCCTGGTGATTGTCCTCATTCTGCTCCTGGCCGCGGCCCTGCGTCTGCCCCGGCTGGGCTATGCGGAATTCCACGAGGACGAAGCCGAAGCTTTACTGCTGGGCGTCCGGCTCCTGCAGGGTGAGGACTACGCCCTGTTTCTGCACCGCAAAGGCCCGGCCCAGATGCTGGTTCCGCTGGCGTTCTGGCTCTTCACCGGGCGCATCACCGAGGGGCTGGCCCGCCTGCCGTTTGCCCTGTCCAGTATTGCCAGTGCGGCAGGGCTGTATTTTTTGGGCCGGCGCTGGTTTGGTCGACGCGCCGGACTGGTGGCGGCCCTGCTGTGGGCGGTCAACGGGTACAGCATTGCCTTTGGCCGGATGGTGCAGTACCAGGCCCTGATTTTTTTCCTGGGGCCGCTGGCAATCTACCTGCTCTACCTGGCCTGGCAAGAGAAACGGCCCGGCCTGCAAATTCCAGCCGCCGTTCTGCTGGCGGTCTGCCTGCTGGCCCATTTTGATGCCCTGCTGTTCCTGCCTGCCGCCGGATACCTGTTTTTTAAGGGGATGCAGACCGGGGGCGGAAAGCGGACGCGTTCCCTGCTGGCGTTTGCCGTTTTTCTGGGACTGCTGGCGGCTTTCTACATTCCGTATGTGCTCGACCCGGAATTCCAGCACACCGCTCAATATCTGGCCGGTTCACGGGTGAAACCGGGATTGCTGTACAACAATCTGGGACTACTGCGCCGGCTGGATGCAGACTACAGCTCCCGTTTTTACCTGCCTCTGCTGGCTCTGGGTCTGCTGGGCCTCGTATTGAGCCGGGAGGCAGGGGGACAAGGAGAAAAAAGCACGCCTGCGCCGGACGGCGCGGGCGTCACGTTTTATGTTTTACGTGTTACGCTTTTACTCATCCTCACGACCACCCTCTTCTGGCCCACCCTGTGGCAGGTCGGCGACAACAGCCTGGCCGTCCTGCCCTGGCTGGCCGCGCTGGCCTGGTTCTGGCAGGCGGGGACGACGGAACACCGCGCCGCCTGGTTGATGTTCGGCGCGGGGCTGGTGGGCTACGTTTTTCTGGTGGACGACCCGCGCACACACCTGTACATTCTGTATCCGGGCGCGGTTTTGCTGGCCGGCGCGGGAGGGAAGGGGATTTACGATTTACGATTTACGATTGACGATTTACGATTGACGATTGACGATTTGAGACCGGTTGTCACCTTGCTGTCTGCGCTTCTGCTTCTGGCCGTTATGACCTACGAGGCTGTCATTTTTCTGAACAATGAGTCCACCCTGGCCCGCTGGCGCGCTGGCTGGGATGGTTCTATCTGGGAAACCATCTATGATGACCTGCCGGCGGCACGCACTTACTTTGGCTATCCGAAGCGGGAGGGCTGGAAAGCAGTCGGGGTTCTGCGGGCGCGGGGGGTGTTTCCGGGCGATTTTCGGAGCGCGAACGAGGATTTCATCATTCCGGTGTGGTACAGCTACGGCGAGGCCCGCTCCTGCTACGATACGCCGGCCCATCTGTTTGTCCGCGGGACGGGCGACATCCAGCCCCCGGACGGCTACCAGCCGGTCGCCCAGGTGAGCCGGGAAGGGGAACCCCGGCTCACCGTGTTCCGCCGGGGTCAAAGCGACCCGCCGCCGGCTGTGCAGGTCTACCGGCTGGAGGATTGGGAGGCGGAATTCGACGCCCAGGCCACGCCGGAGCGGTTTGCCCGTCAAAATACGCCGTCCCGTCCGGTGGAAGCGCAGTTTGGCCCGGCGATAAAGTTTCTTGGGTTCGACCTGCCGGCGGCGGAGGTGACGGCGGGGGAAACGCTGGCGGTCAACCTGTACTGGCAGGCCCTGGCCCCGCCCGGCGACCGCTACCGGGCGTTTGTGCATCTGACGGACGGGCAAACCCTGTGGGCACAGCAGGATGACGACCCGGCCTGCCGCCTGCCGACCACGGTCTGGCGGGCCGGCCAGCGGGGGATGGGGCAGTTCCGGCTGGCGGTGCGCCCGGACACACCGCCGGGCCGCTATCCGCTGGTGATTGGTCTGTACCAGGCCGACACGCTGGAACGGCTCAAAATCACCGCCGGCGCGGGTCAGCCGGGCGATGATTTTCTGTGGCTGGGGGATGTGGAGGTCAGGGCGCGGTGAC
>RFJV01000472.1 GCA_003694775.1 Chloroflexota bacterium
CCGACCACCTCGTGCGTTTCGTTGAGCACCGGAACCGGCGCGTCTGTGTCGGCGACCAGCGGCACCAGTTCAATCAGGGGCGTGTCGGTTCTGACCCTGGGGTAGCTGGTGCTGACCAGCGGAGCCACGGAAACTATCTTCTGCCGGACTCCTTCCTGAACGGCTTCCAGGGTCAGAATACCGGCAAAGAGGCCGTTTTCCTTGCGTACAAACGCGCCCCGTTTTTGGGCCGCCTGCAAGCGGTCGAACACCACCTGGGGCGGGTCATTTTCGGATACCACAACCTCGCACTGGCGCATAATGGAACCGGCCACCAGGACCCGCGTTCGGGGAACGTCTTTGGTAAATTCACGCACGTAATCATTGACCGGATGGAGGATGACCCGCTCCGGCGTGCCCATCTGCACAATTTCCCCGTCTTTCATAATGGCGATGTAATCCCCCAGCTTCACCGCTTCCAGAAAGTCGTGGGTGATGAAAATGATGGTCTTTTTCATGATGCGCTGGAGGTTGAGCAGTTCGTCCTGCATTTCGCGGCGAATCAGAGGGTCCAGTGCGCTGAACGGCTCGTCGAACAGCAGGATTTCCGGGTCCAGGGCCAGGGCGCGGGCAATGCCGACTCTCTGCTGCATTCCGCCGCTCAGTTCCTGGGGGTAGTGGTATTCCCAGCCTTCCAGCCCCACCATTTTGATGACTTCGCGGGCCTTCTGGTAGCGGGTATCGCGGCCAACGCCCTGAATTTCCAGCCCGTAGGCCACGTTGTCGATAATCCGACGGTGGGGAAAAAGGCCAAAATGCTGAAAGACCATCGCCATTTTGTGCCGGCGCAGTTCCCGGAGCTGTTTTTCGTCCATGGCGGTCACGTCTTCGCCCTGGATGATGACCTGCCCGTCCGTCGGCTCAATCAGACGGGAAATGCACCGGATGAGGGTGGACTTGCCGCTCCCGGAAAGCCCCATCACCACAAAGGTTTCCCCCTTGCGCACGCTGAAGGTTACATTTTTTACCGCCACCACGTGCCCGGTTTCTTCCAGCACCTGGGCACGGGATTTTTTTGGGTCCAGCGAGGCCTTGACCTGCTCCGGGTGCGGGCCAAAAATCTTCCAGATATTATGACAGGAGATTTCGTATGTTTCGCTTGCGGCAGTCATCATCTTTCTCGTGTAGTTTTGACCGGCATCCTCGCGGTCTGGGGTATTTTGTTGGACAGGTAATTTCAGAATTGGACGTTTTGAGGTAAGATACGGGTGCAGAATCTGTCAGCTCATACGGTCGGTAATCTCCGGTTACGCCCGAATAATATAAGAATTTCCGTAAAAGTCAAGCCTTGCCGGAAACGACATCCCGATATACCGTGGCCCGGTTTTCCGGCAGGGGGAGGGTAAAATGGGATTCCTGAAATCTGTCAAATCTCTTTTTTCCGGCTCCGGTCGCTCTGGCGACGAGTCGGCCTACTACGTGTACGTCCGTTGCCGGCGGTGTGGCGAACCCATCAAAAGCCGCATCGACCTGTACAACGACCTCAGCCTGCGCGACGAGGGGGGCTATTGGGTGCACAAGACCCTGATGGGGCGCCGGCACTGCTTCGAACGCATCGATGTGACTCTTTACTTCGATGACCGCCGCCAGGTGATAGACCGGCAGATAAGCCGCGGCACGTTCATCTCCGCCGAGGAGTACGAAGCGGACGTCACCTCCGGTTGAATGTGTTGCTGTTTAGCCGTCCACGAATGGAACACGAATTCACGAATAGTTAACGTCGCGGACATTACTGATGAGCAGGTTGTAACGGCTCAGGTTTGGATGAGCTGTTTCTGAAATTGGCCGTTTTCTCGGCTCGCAGGTGTAAAACCTAATTCCGTAAGACGCAGTAACATAAGGACGAGAATTACGTTTTACGTTCGTATCTACTCAGCCGTCCACGAATAAAACACGAATTCACGAATAACTAACGTCGCCGGCAGTACTGGTAAGCAGAACGTACCTGCTCATATTTCCCAAGCTGTTCCAGACACCGGCTTTTTCCCTGGTAAGTTTTACGTCCGCTCGTCCATTCGTAAATTCGTGTATTCGTGAAAAATTCGTGGACGGCTGAACAAGAAAACTTTGCTTTTTTCGGCAGAGTCTTTTATACTATTGGTGAGTATTTTATATATCTATAGTATATCAGTATACATTCCCGGATGTCAAACTATTATGCACCCTTCCAGTCTGCTGACCGCGGCCCGCTACCAGCGGCAGAAAAAAGATTCTCAGAGTGAAATTGCCTACCGTCTGCTCAAGGAGAAAATTGTCCGCCTGGAATTTCCTCCGGCTAGCCTGCTGAACGAGGCCCAGTTGATGGAGGAACTGAAATTAGGACGCACCCCCATTCGCGAGGCGTTACAGCGGCTGGCGTTTGAAAATCTGGTGGTTATTCTGCCGCGGCGCGGCACCATCGTTGCCGACCTGAACATGAGCGATTTCCAGAAAATTTTTGAAATTCGCTTGCAGTTGGAGCCGTACGCCGCCCGCCTGGCGACTGTCCGCGCCACCCCCGACGAAATCATGGCCATGGAAGCACTGTTTGAAGACGCAGACGACATCCTCCAGCAGGGAGACCATCACGAACTGATTCGGCTCGACCATCAGGCCCACGCCATGCTGGCCCAGGCCGCGCATAACGAATTCCTGGCCGAAATCCTGGACCAGCTTTACACCCACATCCTGCGCCTCTGGTATGTGTCTCTGCACAAGGTCAGCCGCCTGGACGAAGCTATCAGGGAGCATCGCGACATCATTGCCGCGGTCAAAGCCGGTGATGCCGACCTCGCCGCCCGGATAATGCACCAGCACATCACCGGGTTTAAACAGGAGTTCGAGGCCGCGTTGTAGTCCATTTCGACTGCCACATTTCTAGCCATCTCACGTAAAACGTAAATCGTGACCCGTAATTTCCCGTCCTTACGTTTTACGTGTTGCGTTTTACGCCTGATGGTCGGACGGGGACGCAGTCGTCTCGACTGCATCGATTTAAGAAATAGTGTCCCCAAGTCCTGAGCAGTTACCGATTATTTAAGAAATAGTTCAGGGGCGAATAATCATTCGCCCTTACAAACTTAAATTAAGGAGCAACCATGCGAGACAGAGAACAGCGCCGTTCATCTCGTCGGGAGAAGCGCCGCCAGCGAAGAGCCGTCCCCGCGGCGGTGCCGGTCAAGCCGCTTCGCCAGCTTTTTGCCCCCTACCGGGTGCTGGATGAGGAAGGCATAGAAGCCGTGCACCGGGCTTCGATGCGCCTGCTCAAGGAAGTCGGTATCCTGATAGTGGATTATTCCCCCCTGCTGGACACCTTCCGCGCCCACGGGGCCAAAATCGAAGACAACCTGGTCAAAATCGACGAAGACACCCTGATGCATTTTGTGCGGCAGGCGCCCCCCTCCTTTACCCTGCTGGCCCGCGACCCGGCCAACAACATGCCTATTGGCGGCCCCTTTACCGTGTTTGCCCCGGTGTACGGCCCTCCCTTCGTCGCCGACCTGGACAACGGTCGCCGGCAGGCAACGCTGGAGGACTTCAAAAATTTCGTCAAGCTGACCTATATGACCCCCTACCTGCACCATTCCGGCGGTACGGTGGTCGAACCTAACGATATTCCCGTGCCGGTGCGCCATCTTGACATGCTGATGGCCCACATTACCCTCAGCAGCAAGGGGTTTATGGGCAGTGTGACCCACCCGGACAACGCCCGCGACACGGTCGCTATGGCCGAAATCCTGTTCGGCCCGGACACCATCCGCCAGAACCCGGCTGTCATCTCTTTGATAAACGTGTCCAGCCCCCTTCGCTTTGACGACCGGATGCTGGGCGCGCTGGAGGTGTACGCCCGCGCCCGGCAAGCCGTTGTGGTGACCCCCTTCATCGTGGCCGGGGCAATGTCTCCGGCTACAATGGCCGGAACCCTGGCCCAGCAGAACGCCGAGGCTCTGTTTGGCATTGCCTACGCCCAGATGATTAATCCCGGCACGCCGTGTGTGTACGGCTCGTTCCTGTCCAACATTGACATGAAAACCGGTGCACCCTGTTTTGGAACACCGGAAAACGCCCTGGCCCTGTTTGCCGGCGCGCAAATGGCTCGCTACTACAACCTGCCTTACCGCTCCGGCGGCAATTTTACCGCCGCCTGCTCCCCCGACGCCCAGGCCGGCTATGAATCCGCCAGCACCATCTGGCCGACCATCCTGGCCGGGGTCAATTTTGTCCTCCATGCCGCCGGCTGGCTGGAAGGCGGTCTGATTGCCGGCTACGAAAAGTTCATCCTGGACCTGGAAATGTGCGGCATGATGACCCGCTTTATGCAGGGCATCGGCCTGACCGAAGACGATTTTGCCTGGGACGCATTCCAGGAGGCCGGACCGGGCCAGCATTTTCTGGGCACCCAGCACACCACCCGCCACTATGAAACCGCTTTTTACCAGCATTCGGTTTTCAGCATGGACAATTATGAAAAATGGGCCGAGGACGGCTCCCCCACCGCGTTCCAGCGAGCCAACGCTATCTGGAAGCGAATGCTCAAAGCCTACGAACCACCGCCCCTCGACCCGGCCATCGCCGAACAGTTGGAGGATTTCGTCACCCGTCGCCGGGCCGAAATTCAAAATGCCCGGTAGGGGTTGCTCTGTTGGAGATTGGAGATTGGAGACTGGAGATTAGAGATTGGAGATTAATAACTCTCCAACTCCCAAACTCTCTAACTCCCCAACTCACAAACTAACCAACTCCCTAACTATTTTCAGGAGGTTCAATGATGAACATTCGCAGTTATATGACCCCTACCGCCATGAAGCATGGCTTTGGGGCCATCCAGACCCTGGCCGATGAGGCCCGCG
>RFJV01000473.1 GCA_003694775.1 Chloroflexota bacterium
GAAATCGAGACCGAACCGGGAGGCCGTCCCCGCTATTTCCGCGTTAGAAGCGCCGCGGTGGGCAACCGCAATGAAACTATCGGCACGGTTACTCTTATCCAGGACATGACCCGCCTGCACGAAATCAACCGCCTGAAAACAGAACTGATTAACACCGTGGCCCATGAACTCCGCACCCCTCTCACCTCTATCCTGGGGTTCAGCGAAATTCTGACCACCCGCGCCCTGGACGCCACCCGGCAGGAACGCTACCTGCTGATGATTCACGAACAGGCCGCCGCCCTGAGCCGCATCGTTGAAGACCTGCTCGACATCGCCCGGCTGGAGTCGGGGCGACCGCTGGATTTGAGCCGTCAGCCGGTCAATCTGGCCCGGTTAATCCAGGAGGTCCTGGAACCTTTCCGGGAAACTGCGCCCGATTATCATTTTGACCTGGAGGGTCTGGATGACCTGCCGCCGGTTGAGGGCGACCCCTTCCGCCTGGCCCAGGTCTGCCGGAATTTGCTCTCCAACGCGGTCAAGTTTTCGCCGCCGGGCAGTACCATCCGCCTTGCCGGCCGGCAGGTGGACGAAGCCGTGGAAATCAGCATCCAGGACCGGGGCATCGGTATGACCGAAGAACAGCAGAAGTTCCTGTTTGAGCCGTTCTACCGGGCCGATACTTCCAACACGGCCCGCCCTGGGGTGGGGCTGGGACTGGCAATCAGCCGGATGATTATTGAACAGCACGGCGGCCACATCTGGCTGGAAAGCCGGTGGCAGGAAGGTACAACGGTTTACTTTACCCTGCCTCTGCTCAACGGCGATGTCCCATCCCGACAGGAGACGGATACGTTGCCCCGGCAGAAAGAGGAACAGGCTTTATGACAGCCACAGGACAGAATACCGCAGTTTCACCCCAACAGGAGCTGGTAGAGCTTCGCCGCCGGGTGCAGAGCCTGGAAGCGGAGGTCACCCGGCTCAAGCAGGAAAATGCTTCTCTGCTTGTCCTGCAGAACCTGATTCGCCAGCTACCGGTGGGCGTGCAGGTTTTCTCTGCCGATGGTCTGTGCATTGATACCAACGAGGCTCATCTGCGCATCTTTGGGGTGGAGGACCGCGACCAGATAGTCGGCCAGTACAATATTTTTGCCGACCCCCTGGCCGAGGAAGTCGGCACGGCCCCCGCGGCCCGGCGTGCCCTGGAAACGGGCCAGGTGGTCAACCTGCCGGAAGTTCATTTTGACCTGCGCCGCGGTGACCCCCGTTTCTGCCGGCCCGAAGGCGAAAAATACCTGTCGGTTTCGTTTATCCCTATCCGCAACGCCGAGGGCAACCCGACCCAACTGGTCGCTCTGAACCAGGATATTACCGCCCAGAAGCAGATAGAGGCCGAACTCCGCGCCGGAGAGGAACGCTTCCGGCAGGTCATCGCCTCTATCAGCGACCATATCTACGTCACCGAAGTCACCGCCGACGGACGGCGCATTAACCTGTACCTGTCGCCTCACGTGGAGGCAATGACCGGCTACCCGTATGAAAATTTCCTCAACGACTGGCGGTTCTGGCCGGAGCACGTCATCCATCCAGACGACCGGGCCGCCGCGGCGGGTCAGGCCGAAAAGCTGGCTCGCGGCGAAGATAGCGAAATCGAGTACCGGTTGGTGCGCTCCGATGGGGCCGTCATCTGGGTGCGAGACCGGGCCAGGGTAAAAAAGCAGAATGGCTCGCTGATTATCTTCGGCCTGGTCAGCGATATTACCGAGCACAAGCTGGTGGAGCTGGAACGGGAATGGCTGACCAGCGAACTGCGGGATGTCAACCAAACCCTGGACGAGCGGGTGCGCGCCCGCACCGCCGAGCTTCAGGCCATTCTCGATGCCGTGGGCGAGGGCATTGTGGTCACCAACCTGGAGGGAGAAATCCAGTATGTCAATCCGGCCCTGGAACGGCTCACCGGCTACACCGAAGCCGAGGCGCTGGGCCGCAAACCGCATATCTGGAAAAGCGGCAAGCACCCCCCTACGGTGTACCAGCAGTTATGGCAAACCATTTTGGCCGGCCAGACCTGGCGGGGCGAGCTGGTCAACCGACGCAAAAACGGCCAGCTTTACGACGTGCTCCTGACGGTGACGCCCATCCCCGGCCCCAGCGGTCAGCCGGTTGGTTTTGTGGGGGTGCAGAACGATATTACCCCCCTGAAGGAGATGGACCGCCTGAAAAGCGAATTCATCTCTACCGCGGCCCATGAACTGCGCACCCCGCTGACCTCTATTCAGGGATTCAGCGAAATTTTGCTGACCCGCCCCGACCTGGACGAGGCTCGCAAAAACCGCTACCTGACCTTTATCAACCAGCAGGCCCAGACGCTGGCCGCCATCATTTCCGACCTGCTGGACCTGTCGCGGCTCGAAGCCAAAAAGAGCTTTGAGCTGACACAGGATTTGGTTGACCTGAAGCAAATTGCCGAAGAGGTGATGTTTGCTTTCCAGGAGAACAACCCGGCTCACCAATATATCGTCAAGGGGCCGGAAAACTGGCCCAAAATTCAGGGCGACCCGCTGAAGCTGGCCCAACTGCTCAAGAATCTGGTCAGCAACGCCACCAAGTATTCGCCTGATGGGGGCAAGATTAACCTGCGGCTGGACATTGTGCCCGAATACCGTCTGGTCCACCTGACCATTTCGGATGAAGGCATCGGGATGACGCCGGAGCAGTTGAACAAAGTGTTCGACCGGTTTTACCGGGCCGATGCCTCCAACACGGCCATCGGCGGTACCGGCTTGGGAATGTCCATCAGCCGCCTGATTGTCCAGCGGCACGGCGGGCAAATCTGGGTGGAAAGTGAGTACGGCGTGGGGACAACCGTTCACGTTTTGCTTCCCCTGCCTAACCGGCCGGAGTATGTGCTGGTTATTGAGGATGACAGCGTTCTGCGCGAAGTCCAGCAAAGGGGGCTGGAGCTTCAGGGGTACAGGGTGCTGACCGCCGCCGATGGCCGTACCGGTCTGGAGCTGGCCCGGCAGGGGTTGCCCGACCTGATTCTGCTTGACCTTTCTTTGCCGGAGATGACCGGTTTTGAGATACTGGAGAAGCTCAAGAGCGCCCATTACAGTGCCGACATCCCCATCATCATCACGTCGGCAATGGATAAGCGCCAGGAAATTGAACTGGCAATGACCAAAGGTGTGGTGGATTATCTGGTGAAACCGTACAGTATTAATGACTTGCTCATGCGCGTGCGTCGCGCCTTGCTTTCTGCTCACCAGGAAAGCGTAAGTGCTTCCTAAATTAAATCCCGGTGTCAAAAGGAGAATCGTTTTTCCATGAAAAAGATACTTATTGTTGATGACCAGGTGGAAGTTCGGGAACTGGTTCAGGTAACGCTGGAAATCGGCGACTACCAGATTCTATCGGCAGAAAATGGCCGGCAGGCACTTGAAATTGCCCGTGCCGAACATCCGGATATCATCCTGATGGACATCATGATGCCCGGCAGTGACGTAGACGGGCTGGAGGCCTGCCGCCAGCTCAAATCGGACCCCCAAACCGCGGACATTACCATTGTGATGCTGTCGGCAAAGGGGCAGGAAAGCGATATTGAAGCCGGTAAAAATGCCGGCGCCGA
>RFJV01000474.1 GCA_003694775.1 Chloroflexota bacterium
CCGCCACCCCCTCCCCGCCCCCAACGATTGCCGCGGGTGGATGACAGGAGGGTTGAAGGTTGAGGGTTGAAGGAGGAGGGAGGAAAGATGAGGGATAGGAGATGAGAGATTAGGAGATTAGGAGATTGGGAGATTGAAGGCTGATGAATCCACAGCAACGGTATCTCTTTGAAGCCAAATCCGTAGTCTTGCTGGCCGCGCTGTTGATTATGAGCGCCACCTGGGCCATCGGCGCAACCGGCTGGGCCCCGGGGATGAACATTCTGAGCTTCATTGGTCTGGGGGTGATTCTGGTGGGCCTGCTGATTGTCCGGTCGGTGTTGCCCGGCTGGCTGGCCCACCTGTTCAGCCTTATCATCGGCGCGGGCTGGTCTTTCTGGGTGACCAGCCGCCTTCTGCCGCCGACGTACACCTGGATTGAGCGGTGGCAGAACCTGTCCTATCGGCTGGGGTACTGGTATCTGCAGGTGGTGCAGGGCGGAACCAGCTACGATAACCTGATGTTTATCCTGCAGATGGGTTTCATCCTGTGGGTGATGGGCTACCTGGCCCTGTGGCTCATTTTCCGCTCGGAAAAGGTATGGGCCGCGGTCATACCGGGCGGGGTCATTCTGCTTATCAATCTCTACTACGCGCCCAACGACATCACCTGGTGGTTCCTGATTTACCTTCTGCTGGCCCTCCTGCTAGTGGTGCGGTTTACCCTGGTGCGGCAGGAGCGCATCTGGCGAGCCGAGGGGGTCTTTTTCCGCCCCGATGTCGGTTTTGACTTTCTGCGCGACGGCATTATCTTTTCCGTGCTGGTGGTGCTGGTATCCTGGTTTCTGCCCCCACCCATCGAGGCCAGAACAGTCCTGTTTGAAGAATTCCAGGGCGAATGGCAGGAAATCCAGAGTGAGTGGAACCGGCTGTTTGCCAACCTCAACTACCGCCAGAACCAGTCAACCGGCGTGTTCGGCCAGTCGCTGGCTCTGGGCGGCCCCCGCACCCTGACCCGCGACCCGGTGATGGATGTCAAATTAGAGGGCGGGCCTGGCCGCTACTGGCGGGCCGCGGTGTACGACCAGTACACCGGCGACGGCTGGCGCAGTACGGATTATGACTCCACAGACCTGGAACCGGGCGAGCCGCTCTCGCTTCCGCAGTTTGAGGCCCGTGTGCCCGTTACCCAGACCTACACCTTCTACCGCGACGGGGCAACCGTACTGTACGCCATGAGCAATCCGGTCCGCATCGACCGTGCGGCAAAGGTCTTTTTCCACCCCATCAGCGGCGAACAGGTTCTGGAAACACCCAACCTGGCCTGGTCCACCTTCGGCGCGCCCTATGCAGACGAAATTCTGTACATCCGCAGTCACGCCGCGGTGGATACGGCAGAGAGCTACCAGGTTGTCTCCCTGACCAGCCAGGCCACGGTTGACCAGCTCCGGCAGGCCGGCACCGACTACCCGGACTGGATTACCGAACGCTACCTCCAGCTTCCCACCATCACCGAGCGAACCCGGCAGTTGGCCCGCGAAATTACCTCGGCCTACGATAACCCCTTCGACAAGGCCCAGGCCATTGAGCGCTACCTGCGGGCCAACCTGCGCTACAACGAAAAAATCAATGTCCCGCCGCCGGGCGTCGACAAGGTGGATTACATCCTGTTCACCCTCAAGGAAGCCTACTGCGACTACTACGCCACCTCGATGATTGTCATGCTCCGCTCGCTGGGCATCCCGGCCCGGCTGGCCGCGGGGTTTGCCCAGGGACAGTTCGATTCCACCATCAACGGCTTCCACGTGGTGAATGCCGACGCCCATTCCTGGGTGGAGGTCTATTTTCCCCGCTACGGCTGGATAGAGTTTGAACCCACCGCGGCCCAGCCGCTGATTATCCGCCCCACCGACCCCAACGCCGAGGGGTCGCTGGCCGGCAGTCTTTTGCCGCAGGAAAACGACGCGCCGGGCGCAGACGAGCCGGACAAGCAGGAAAACATCCCCATCGACGATGAAGCCATTGCCCCGGCCACGCCCGGCGGGCTGGTCATCCCCTGGTTCGGCGGGGGAAGCGTAACCCTGCCCTTCAGCGCGGCGCAGGGCCGGACGATGGCCGTCGCCGGGGGGGTGCTGGCCGGGCTGTCTGGTCTGGGGTGGTGGGTCCGCCGGCTGTGGCGCAAACCGGCCCGCAGTGTGGAGGAGCTGTACCGGCGGATGGTCTGGCTGGCCCGGTGGATGGGGCAGGCCAAACGCCCCTGGCAAACCCCCTACGAACATGCCGCCCGCCTCCAGCGCAGTTTGCCCGACTTCCAGGCAGAGATTAAAATAATCGCCGATAGCTACGTGCATTACCTGTTCAGCCCGCACCGGGAGCAGACCGCAGGCCAGTTGGGTCAGGGTATCCAGGCCTGGGAGCGTCTGCGCCCGGTAATGCTGAAAGAAGCTGTCCGGCGACGTCTGCGCCGCCGGTAGCAAACTGCGGAGAACCCAATGAGTTTGCGAACCTACCTGCAAAAACTGGAAGACCAGGGCCGGCTGGTCAAAGTGACCGCGCCCATCTCCAAAACGTATGAGATTGCCGGAGTGCTGAAGCAGTTGGAACCTACCCCGGTGCTGTTTGAGAACGTCCGGGAATCCGGCTTCCGGGTGGTGGGCAACCTTTTTTGCTCCAAAGCCGCCTTTGCCGACTATTTTGGCATTTCTCCGGCAGACATCATCCCCCTGCTGACCCGCGCCATCGACGAGCGCAGACCGGCAGAGCTGGTCAGCGCCGCGGCCTGTCAGGAGGTGGTCAATTTGACCCCCAACCTGGACGACCTGCCCATCCTGCGCCACTGCGAGCGGGACGGCGGCAACTACATCAGCAGTGGGGTGGTGATTGCCCGCCATCCGGTGTACGGGCAAAACGCCGACTTTCACCGCTGTATGCAGTTCTCGGCCACGGAAATGGCGATGCGGGTGGTGAAATCCCGCCATTTTGATGCCTACCTGCAGGAACTGGGACAGGTGGACGTGGCTGTGTGTGTGGGTCTGCCGCCAAATGTGCTGGCCGCGGCGGCAATGTCGGTAGAAATTGGGGTGGACGAGCTGGACATTGCCAATGCCCTGGAGCCATTGCAAGTAGTGCCGGGCAAAACGGTAGACCTGCTTGTCCCTGCCGAGGCGGAATTTGTTATCGAGGGGACGGTGTACCGGGACCGGCGTCACGCCGAAGGCCCCTTTGTTGACCTGACCGAAACGTACGATATGGTGCGCCAGGAGCCGGTGTTTGAGGTCAAGGCCATTACCCATCGCCACGATGCCATCTGGCAGGCCCTCCTTCCCGGCGCGCTGGAGCACAAACTGCTGATGGGGATGCCCCGCGAACCCACCATCTTCAAGAAAGTGAACCAGGTGGTGCGGTGTCTGGATGTCAACGTCAATCCCGGCGGCTGTTCGTGGCTACACGCCATTGTGCAAATCGACAAGCAGAACGAGGATGACGGCAAAAAGGCCATCGAGGCCGCGTTTGCCGGGCACCGCTCCTGCAAGCACGTGTTTGTGGTCGACCGGGATATTGATATTTACGACCCGCTGTCGGTGGAGTGGGCGATGGCTACCCGGTTTCAGGGTGACGTGGATATGGTGGTCAAGGAGAGGGAACCCGGCTCCAGCCTGGACCCCAGCGCAGAACCGGGCACCAAACTGACCACCAAAATCGGCTTCGACCTGACCCGCCCGCTGGCGGCAAAAGGCAAGAATTTTGAAAAGGCCGCATTTCCGCAGGTCGAAATAGAGCGGTTTTTACCCCAACGTTAGTTTTTGTATTCTATACGGCAATGCCGTATAATATTAACCAATGATATTCATCGAAACCTCCATCTTCACCCGTTTAATCTACAGCTATTTGAGTGACGACGAATATCTGGGGTTGCAAATGTTTTTGGACCGCTATCCTGACAAGGGAAAAATAATTCCCGGTTCAGGAGGCGTAAGAAAATTACGCTGGTCAACCAGCGGTAGAGGGAAGCGGGGTGGAATCCGGGTGATTTACTATTGGAGGGCTTCAGAAAACGAAATCTGGCTGTTGACCATCTACGGGAAAAATGAACGCGAAACCATACCCGGTCACATATTGAAACAGATTGCAGAGGAAATCAAAAATGGATGAGCGAAATATTGGGCAAGAAATTCTGGAAGGGCTTCGGGAGATAAAAAAGTATAAAGAAGGACGGGCGAATTTAGTCACCCGGACATTAAGCGCGCCGTCTCATCCCCGAGAAATCCGGATGAAGCTGAAGCTGTCGCAGGCGGCTTTTGCCGCGCTGATGGGCGTCAGCGTGCGTACAGTGCAGGATTGGGAACAGGGACGGCGTTCTCCAAGCGGTCCGGCAATATCTTTGCTCAGAATTGCCGAACAACATCCTGATGTCTTTCTTGAGCTTTCATAAACAGCAGGGCCATTCTCATGCATTTGACCCCAGAAGAACAGGCCATGCTGGCCGGCGAGTACGGCCGGGCCACCCAAAAAGCGATGGAAATACTGACCGCGCTGGGCAAAATATACGGCGCGGCGCGGATGATTCCGGTAACCTCGGTGCAGATTAGCGGAGTGAGCTACGCCAATCTGGGCGAGGCCGGGCTGGAGTTCCTGTCGGAGATGGCGGACGGCGGCGGCAAAACACGGGTGCTGACCACCCTCAATCCGGCCGGGATGGATGTGGAAAACTGGCCGGCCCTGGGCATCGACCCGGAGTTTGCCCGCAACCAACAGCGGGTTATCGATGCCTTTGCCCGGATGGGAGTCATTACGACCTGCTCCTGCACGCCCTATCTGGTGGGCAACACCCCTCACTTTGGGGAGCACATTGCCTGGGCCGAAAGCAGTGCCGTGTGCTACGCCAACAGCGTGATTGGGGCGCGCACCAACCGCGAAGGCGGTCCCAGCGCCCTGGCCGCGGCCCTGACCGGCCGCACCCCGGCCTACGGGTTTCATCTGGACGAGCACCGCCGGCCCGGCATCACCATCGAAGTGACCGACCCGCCCGCGGATACCAGCCGGTTCGGCGCGCTGGGCCGGGCCATCGGGCAGAAGCTGGAAGCCACCGGCAAAAAGGCTCTGCCCTACATCCGGGGCATCGACCGGGCCACAGTGGAACAGCTAAAATCCTTCTGTGCCAGTATTGCCACCTACGGGGGAACGGCAATGTTCCACATGGAAGGCATCACCCCGGAGGCGGGGCTGGTATCGCCACCGGCAGAGACCATCCGCATCACCGGCGACGACATCGAGGCCGCCTATCAGGCTATGAACGATGCCGCGCCGGAGGAGGTCGATTTTGTCAGTCTGGGCTGTCCCCATTTGACCATTCAGGAAATTGCCCGCATTGCCGAACTGCTGGCCGGGAAAAAAGTGACCAAAGAGTTCTGGATTACCACGGCCCGGCCCGTCAAGCAGATGGCAGACCGGATGGGCTATACCGCGGTCATCGAGGCCAGCGGGGCCAAATTTGCCGCCGACACCTGCTGTGTCGTCGCGCCCATCAAGGGGCGGTTCCAGGCACTGGCAACCGACAGCGCCAAAGCCTGCTA
>RFJV01000475.1 GCA_003694775.1 Chloroflexota bacterium
CCCCACCACCGGCGACCCCTGCCCCCGCGCCGGAGCCGCCGGCAGTGTCCGGTATCGCGGATTACGTCCGGGCAATGCCTGCTGGCTTCCGCGCCGACCGGGCCGGTGGTTTGCGCGCCGTGTACCAGTTTGAATTCATCGACGGCGGCGGGCGCTGGACGGTCACCGTGGCCGGGGGCCGCTGTACCGTGTCGGAGGGAGAAACGGCCTCGCCGGGAGTAGTCATCGGCATCAGCCAGGACGATTTCAAACTGCTGGCGCAGGGCAAGCTGAATGCCGTTCAGGCCTACCGGGAAGGACGCATCGGGGTGCGGGGCGATACCGGTCTGGCTGTCCGTTTTATGGAGCTGTTTGGCCCGTGGGCCGGCGCGGTCGGACGGCCAGCGCCGCCTGCCCCCGCGCCTCCCCAGCCCGAACCCCAGCCGCCGGCCCCTCCGCCATCCCCTGCACCTGCACCCGGTAGGCCGGTCAACCCAACCCTGCTCAACGGCAGTTTTGATGACTACCAGCCTTACGTCCGCGACGGCGAGGTCAAATTCTGGCGGGAGTTTCCGGAGCGGTACGGCGCACACTGGGAATTTACCCTCATCTCCGAAGCCGACCGCCGCATCCACCTGATGGACAGCGAGACCTTCGGCAAGTTTACCCAGAAATACTTCGGTGGTGGGGGTCGAGATTACCATATTCACGGGCGGCACTCGCAGGTCATCACCTCCCGGTACGGCTTCGATGTGGTCTTCCAGCAGACCGTTGCCGCGCAGGCCGGCAGAACCTACACCTTCCGCGGCAGTATCGTTTCCTTCTACAAGGGGCCAGGACAGGAGCGCGGCCATAACAAAATCTTCAAAACCATCGGCATTGACCCAACCGGCGGCCGCGATTGGCGCGCCCCTACCGTGGTCTGGGGCGAGCGGGACGGTCGGGACAATGAATGGCGCTACCCGTCGGTGCGGGCTACGGCCCAGGCCGGGGCCATTACCGTCTTTATCCGGCTGGAGAACGTCGAGCCAGACGTGGGGCAGACCTCGCTTAACACCATCCATCTGGATGATTTTCGACTGGAACTCAACCAATAAATTACTGGAGTACTGCAGATTCTATGGATAAAGAATCAGTCAAATACGAATTTATTACCGCTTTACGCCAGTTTACAGCAGAACTGAATGGCTACACACAAACCCCAGACGGTGACTGGTCCGTTAAAGGTTTTGTAGACGTATTCAAAAACGTATACACCATATCGGGAGATACCAAAATTATATCAAAGATTATCGAAATCCACCTGTTTCCCAGAATACTCGACTTTGCTCAACAGCATTCGTACCGAATTGTCCTGGCAGAGCATCAGAACTGGTACCCTGGCTTATCGTTTATACATGAAGCGGATTCAGCGGTGAAATTCGCGGTAGACATCAAGACTACTTACCGCGACCCTCAATATCCCGGTCACTGCAACGGCTTTACATTAGGGTCGCACGGAGAATATTTCCGAAACAGGAAAAGTACAAAAAATATTCAGTTTCCTTATGGTGAATATTTGGCCCATATTGTCCTGGGGGTGATTTACACTCGGCTCGATGCCGACTCCATTGACGAGACCAGAATCTATCGGGTAGATGAACTTGGAGAATCCAACTTTACGGGAGAAAAGACTGAACAAGACGCAATCAGAGTACCGGCACTTTATTCTATACCATCGGTGGTACGAGATTTTCAGTTTTTTGTCAGGGAGAAATGGGAAATTGCCAGCGACTCTAGCGGTAGTGGGAACACGGCGAATATCGGCAGTATCACCAAAATAGAAGATATTTTGAACGGTAACGGTGTTTTCAAGAATTTGGGAGAAGAGTGGTTTGACGAATATTGGATGAATTACCGCCGTATTTCAATTAGAACCCAAGACGGCAGGACAAAATTGATATCGAATCTGCCTGACTACCTGAAGTATCGAGGAATGGACCCATCTCTGGCTAATCCAAAGGCGAAACGTATAAGGAAAAAAGGATGAAAGTCAGAGTCCCACCTGTAAAATGTCAAGGGATAAAAACAAAACTGGTACCGTGGATATTATCAAATGCCATTTTTCCGAAAGATGGCTTCTGGATTGAGCCGTTTATGGGGTCTGGCGTAGTTGGTTTTAATGCCTATCCTGAAAGAGCTGTTTTCAACGACTTAAACCCCCATATTATCAATTTTTATAAGGCCATTCAGGACAATCTCATTACCCCTTCCACTGCCAGAAAATATTTGAGCGCCGAGGGGGAACGTCTAAAACAAAAGGGGGATGAATATTTTTACCGGGTTAGAGAACGCTTCAATCAATATCACGACCCACTGGATTTTCTATTTCTATCCAGAGCCAGCTTCAACGGTATGATTCGCTTCAACTCCAAAGGTGAATATAATGTACCTTTTTGCAAAAAGAGAGAGCGTTTTTCCAAAGCGTATATAACCAAAATAGTCAATCAGATTGCCCATATATGGAGACTCCTGCAAATTTTTGACTGGGAATTTCGGTGCGGAGATTTTGAAGAAATCATTTTGATGGCTACCAGTAATGATTTTATTTACTGCGACCCCCCATATTACGGGCGTCATATAGATTATTATGATAAATGGGATGAGGCAGAAGAAAATCGTCTATTCCGTCTGCTGAATAATACACCAGCCAGATTCATTTTATCCACCTGGCACAGCAATAAATATCGGAAAAACTCTGCGCTGGACAAGTATCAAGAAAAGTTTTTTATCACCACCAAAGAGCATTTTTACCATATAGGTGCTCAAGAGAAAAATAGAAATTCTATCCTGGAGGCACTGGTAATGAATTATCCCCCTCCGGTTCCTACTGTCGAACAGTCTGCCCGACAACTGGCTTTCTTTGAAGACCGTGCTTCATACTCCATATCTGCATTCTCTGGAGAAGAGAATTCCTCATGAAAATTGTCTTTCTCAACCCGCAAGGAAACTTTGACCCCAACGACAGCTACTGGACCGAACACCCCGATTTTGGCGGCCAGCTTGTCTACGTTAAGGAAACGGCCCTGGCAATGGCCGCCCTGGGCCATCAGGTTGACATCGTCACCCGGCAGATTATCGACCCCCAATGGCCGGAGTTTGCCGCGGCGCTGGACACCTATCCCGCCGCGGACAACGTTCGCATTGTCCGCATCCCCTGCGGCCCGCCGACCTTTCTGACCAAAGAGGAGCTGTGGCCTCACCTGGGAACGGACTGGGTTTCCGGCATCCGGGCCTTTTACGCCCACGATGGGGGCCTGCCCGATTTTGTCACTGCCCACTACGCGGATGGCGGGCTGGCCGCGGCCATCCTCCGCCAGCAGACCGGCGTCCCGTTCACCTTTACCGGCCACTCGCTGGGTGCGCAGAAGATGGACAAGCTCCACGCCTTGCCGGACAACCTGGCCGGGCTGGACGCCCGCTACCGTTTTTCGCGCCGCATCCTGGCGGAGCGGGTCAGTATGAACCACGCCGCCCGCATTGTGGTCAGTACGCGGCAGGAGCAGATGGAGCAGTACAGCCACCCGGCCTACCGCGGCGCGGTTGACGTGCACGAGACGGATGGCCCCCGCTTCGCCGTGATTCCGCCGGGCGTGAACCGCCGCGTTTTTTCCGACCGGCCCGACCCGCTGGACCGGGACATCGAGGCCCGCATCCAGGCCGCGCTGGCCCGCGACCTGTCGCCTGACCGCCTGCACCTGCCGCTGGTCATCTGCTCCAGCCGGCTGGACCCGAAAAAGAACCACCTGGGGCTGGTGCAGGCCTTTGCCCAGAGCGAGGCTTTGCGCCGGACGGCCAACCTGGCGATTGTGGTCCGCGGGCTGGATGACCCGCTGGCCCAGCGCGGCCAGTTGAGCGGGCCAGAGCGGCAAATCCTGGATGAGATTGTCCACCAGATGGACGCGCACGGCCTGCGCGGCCTGGTGACCGCGTTCCCGCTCAACAGCCAGGCGGAGCTGGCCGCGGCTTACCGCGTGGCCGCGGCCAGCGGCTCTGTCTTTGCCCTGACCGCCCTGTACGAGCCGTTCGGACTGGCTCCCCTGGAGGCAATGAGCTGTGGCCTGCCGGCGGTCGTTACCCGCAACGGCGGCCCCGCGGAGAGTCTGTTCGACGCGGCCGGCGGCACAGAATACGGTGTGCTGGTAGACCCCGCCGACCCCGCCGACATCGCCCGCGGCCTGCTGAAGGTGCTGGCCTCGCCGGCAAGCTGGCAGTACTACCACCGGGCCGGGCTGGAGCGGGTCATCAGCCGCTACACCTGGAGCCGCACCGCGGAAGGCTATCTCTCCGTGATTGAGCAGGTGCTGGCGGAACCGGAATCCGCCCCCGCCACCCTGCCGATTCCGGCCTGGTTCACCAACCCCGTGCCGGAAAACAGCATTTCCCTGGCCGA
>RFJV01000070.1 GCA_003694775.1 Chloroflexota bacterium
CCGACAAACACCAACTGCGGCCCCAGGGAATTGGCATACTGTTCAATGGCCTGGGCCATCCCGCTGTTGGGGTCTACGACAAACAAAGTACGCAGAGCGCGGGCCTCGTTTCGGAAGCCGATGCCGAAAAACAGCAAAATCAGAAACGGTCCCAGCACCAGGGTGATAATCAACAGGGGTTGGCGGATAATTTCCAAAATTTCCTTGAAGAGAAAGGCGGATATCCGGACCAGAAATTGGGAGAATTTACCGATTTTCGGCGGCATGCTGGACAATCTCCACAAAAACGTCGTCAAAGGGGGGTAGATGTTCCTCAACCGTCTCCACGGTCAGGTTTTGCTGACGACACCACTCCATTAAAGCCGGGATAGCCTCGCCGGCATCGTCTACCACCATCCGCACACTGTTCGTCTCGTCCAGGCGAACCACCCGGTCCTTAACAAAAGGCAGTTGGCGCAACTGCTGGAGGTGCGGATAGGTGAGCCGCTCCACCGTCTGCAGGTCAACCAGTTCTCCGCCATAGGCCCGGCGACGCAAGCCATCGGGGGTTTCCACCATCAAAAGACGCCCCCCGGCCATCACGCCGATGTAGTCGCAGTAGGCGGCTTCGCCCACATACTGGGTGGTGACAAACAGGGTGCGGCCTTCATTCTGCAGACTGCGGAAATGGTCCCAGAAACGCCGGCGCAAAACCGGGTCGATGCCGGCGGTCGGTTCATCCAGGAACAGCAGTTCCGGGTTGTGAACCAGGGTAGCCGCCAGACTCAATCGCCGTTTCATTCCACCAGACAGGTTCCGGGCCAGTTTTTTCTTGTGGTCGGTCAGCTCAACAAATTCCAGCAGTTGGTTGAGCCGTTTGGCCCGGCGAAAGCTCAGCCCGTAAATAGAAGCGGCAAAGTTGAGATTTTCCCACACCGAAAGCTGGGGGTAAAGCACAAACTGCTGGGGCATATAGCCGATTTTCTGGCGTAAGGCCGGGCTGAAGCGGGCCGGGGGGCAGTTCAGCACCCGTACCTCCCCTGCGGTGGGGCGGTAGAAGCCGGTCAAACAGCGGACCGTGGTAGTTTTGCCTGACCCGCTGGGGCCGATGAACCCAAAAATTTTCCCGCGCGGGATGTCAAAGCTGACCGAATCGATGGCTGTTTCGCGGCCAAAGCGCATAGTCAGGCCGCGAGCCGAGATGATAATGTCGGAGGGTGGGGGATGTTCTGGCGGCAGAGAAGTCTCACTTGCCGGCATCGTTGGCGGTCCCTTTCATTATTCTGCACCGGAAACGACCTGTTCCAGGGCCTGCAAAGTGGCCCGCAGACGGGCAATGTATCCGGCCAGGTCGGTTTCGGCCACCCGGATGTCAACCGGTACGGTCAGGTCCATCGATACGGTGGTGGACACGGGAAACGTCTGGTCGATGGAGACGGGGACAACCGTGTCGATGGGGACCTCCAGGTCAATGGGGGCGTTGATGTCTACGGGGACGGTCAGGCCGGTTCCCAGGGGGTCAATCATGACCGTGGTCTGGATATTTTGCCGGATGGGGACGGTAGTCTGGATAGGCACGTCCAGGGACTGGCGGAGCGGGATTTCTGCCTGCACCGGGACGGGCTGGTTCAGGGCCACGTCGAAATGGATGGTGGACTGCTCAAAGGCCTGCAAATCGCTGACGGCCTGAGCCAGGCCCTGCTGGACCACCGGCTGGACGGTCTGCACCACCTGGAGGGCCTGCCGCCGGAACTGCCACCACTGCCAGAGGAGAAGGAAGTTCAGCAACAGCGACAGGGCCAGCAAGCTGTACAGAATGATGAGATGGATTTTTAGAGGTTTCGGCATCGGACGGATTCCTCCTGAAAGATGGGAGCAGGGGCAGGTGTCAGGTGTCAGGGAAAGATTCTGCTGTCTGCTGTCCTGCTCCCTTACTGCTTGCTACTTACTGCTCGCTACCCTGCTACCTTGCATCACTTCCGGCGCTCCGCGCCGCACTGATGGCAGAAGTTTGCCCCCGGACGCAGGGCCGCGCCGCACTGATGGCAGTAGGCCGCCGGAGCACCGGCAGGTTGTTTTTTGGGGGCGGGGGCGGATGCGGCTTGTCGTTTGGAAGCAGATTTCCGCCGCGGTTTGCCGGAGGCCGGTCGCCGGCGGACGGGTTCTTCTGCCGCCCGGCGACTGCTCCACCACCAGTACACGCCCGTTCCCACCAGGAGCATAACCCCTGCCACAATGAGGACATACCCGGCAATACTGCCATCGAACAGCGAGAAGCCATCGGAGGTGACCACCGGTTCGGTAGGGATGTCCAGCTCGTCACCGGCAGGCGCAAGCCGGGCTTCGGCGGACAGGGTGTCAATCTGGCGGTGGTACGTGGCCTGCACGGCCACGGTCTGGCCTGCTTCCGCGGCAGACACTTCAATGATGTGATAGGTCAGACCATCCTGACCGACAAAAAAGTCGGTTTCAGCCGGAGTAAGCGAGAATTCCTCGGCCTGAAACGGTTCCTGGAGTTCAACCGTCATTGTCTCTGCCGGGTAGGGGACGGTCAGGTCAAAGGTCAGGGTGCGCTGGCTGTCCTGCCGGGAGAGGACAGCCGGGTCGTAGTATTCTACCTGGAAGCGGGGAGAGTCCGCCTGGAAGGTCAGCAGGGTCACATCGCCTGTCTGGGTCAGGCTGATGGTTTCGGCAGGGACATTGACCAACCTGCCCGACTCATCCACCACGGCTACAGCATTCATCTCCTCGATGTGTCCCGGCAAGGTGAGGGCAACCACAGCCGGCAGCTGAACCGTCGAGGCCAGTTCGCCCTGGTAGATGATGAGCGTTTCGGGACGGTCGAACTCCGGCCAGATTTGCACGCGCAAGGAATTCAACCGCAGGCTGTTCTGGGCCAGCACAGTGGTGGAGAGAACCGCGAGAACAGCCAGCAAGACTGCCGGTACGTAGAAGATTCGTTTCATCAAAGCTCGTCCTGTGATGGAATTTACCCTGGTTGGTGATTACTGCCCAATAGTACCCGGAATGCAGGTGGTTGTCAATTTGCCGGGGGTGGGGGGCGAGGGCCGTTCCCGCGCCGGGGTTGTCTCAGGCAGTGCGGGTCAGAAAGTCCAGGGGGGTGGCGGGCATAATCATACTTTCGGCCACGCTGAGCCGCTTGGGGTGAATGGACGCGGTCTGGACGATGATGCGGGTGTAGTCTTCGGTGGCCAGGTCGTCGCGTCCGAGGGCGGCGTAAACGTCGCCGCGGTTTTCATAGGCGTAGCGGTGCTCCGGGTTGAGCTGGATGACCCGGCTGTAATCGGCCAGGGCTTTTTCGTTATCGCCCAGTTCCTTGTAGACTGTGCCGCGGTTGTAATAGGCGTACACGTAGTCCGGGTTCAGGTCGATAGCCTGACAGAAATCGGCCAGGGCCAGCTCGTAGTTCTTCATTTCTGTGTGCGCCACGCCCCGGTTGACATACGCGGCCACAAACTCCCCGCTGATGGCAATGAGCTGGCTGTAATCGGTAATGGCCTGGCGATAGTCACCCATCCAGAGGTATGTATTGCCCCGGTTGTAGTAGGCGTAAATATTCTGAGGGTCCAGGGTGAGGGCGTGGTCAAACTCGGTCAGGGCCAGGTCGTACTGGCGCAGGCCGGCGTAGGCAATGCCCCGGTTGACGTAGGCGGCCACAAACTCCGGGGCCAGCTGAACAGCCTGCGACGCGTCTGCCGCGGCCTGTCCATAATTTCCCATCAGCAGGTGGGCCGTGCTCCGGTTGTGAAAAGCCTCGGCAAAATGGGGGTCGAGCGCCACAGCCCGGCTGAAATCGATAATGGCCTGCTCGTAATTGCGAGTACTGACATAAGCCAGCCCCCGGCGGTTGTAGGCGTGGGCATCGGGCAGGCCGAGATGGGTGGTGTCGGTGGCGGCGGGGGTGGTGTTGATGCTCAGGGTTCGCAGGGTGGCGGCAAATTCTGCCGCATCCTTGAAACGCCGGTTTTTGTCCTTGGACATGGCCGTTTCGACCACCCCGGCCAGTGCGCCCACCTCACGCCACAGCCGGCCCAGGCCGTCGGGCATTTGGTAGCAGATGGCCTGCTCCAGCAGTTCGTACAGGGTCATCTGGGCACGCAGACGGTTCTGGTTGCTCTGGGTCATGGCCTCGGACTGCAAGGCCTCCAGGTTGATGTAGTGGTAGCCCATCAGCATGAAGTAGAGAAGCTCTCCCACCTGATACACGTCACTGCGGGGGTCCAGCGGTTCTCCGCGGACCTGCTCCGGCGAGCTGTACAGCAGGGAGCTGGGTTGAAACCCGGCCTGGGTCAGCTCCATTCCGCCCGCCGAGCGGGGAACGTGGGCAATACCAAAGTCAATCACCTTTGGACGCCCATCGTGGGTCAGGAGGATATTTTCGGCCTTGATGTCCCGGTGAATGATGCCCTTTTCGTGAAGTTGGGCCAGGCCGTCGCAAATACCGGTGGCAAGCTGGATGGCCTGCTCCACCGGCAGTTTTCCCTCCCGGCGAATCAGGTCCAGCAGACTGCCCCCGGACAGGTACTCCATGACCAGGTAGAACTGCTTGTCCAGCACCCGCAGGCCAAAAATCGACACCAGGTTTGGGTGCGATAGGGAAGCCGCGACACGCGCCTCCTGCACAAACCGTTTGACCGTGTTTTCCTGCACGGCCTTGCGCGCCTGCAAGGCCTTGATAGCCACACGGCGGTTCAGCAGGGTGTCCTGGGCCTCGAATACGGTCCCAAACCCGCCTTCGCCCAGGGGCCGGATGATTTCAAATTCGAAAAATTTCTGTCCAGGGGTGAGCATAGTCCTACCGTATCTATTCAGATGGTGGATGACGAACCCGGCAGAATCAGTCAACCGGGAGGGGCGTTTTGGGAATGCGGAACACGCAGGCTTCATCGCCGGCGGCCCGGCAGGCGATTTCCTGCACGTCGAACTCGCGGCCACTGCTCAGCCAGTGGAGGCCGGCCTGCAGAATACCGACCATTCCAAAGCAGATGGGCCGCGCCGCGGTGCGTCCCCAGCACACCGGACACTGGCGAATGGTGTACAGAAAATGGTCGTCCTCCTCTGTTACTTCGGCGTGCAGGTCGCTGAACTTGCGGTATGTTTCGGCAATGCCGCGCAGACCAACCTTGAGCTTGGCCTGCAGTGGGATAGCCTTGAACGACAGCTCGCTGATGCCAATCATCGCCCCAAATTCGGCCAGCCCGCCGGAAAAGGACACCCGGCCGGCGTGCAGGGTCAGGCCGCGCACCCCACGCTGGCCGTACATCTTTTCCAGCGCGTCGCCAATAGCGCCGTAGTAGGCAAAGTCAAACTCTTTGGCAAAGTTGTTGGGGGGAGGATAAAACTTCAAAGGGACTCCGGCGGCCTGGAAAACGGCTTTCATCGCCTCCGGCCCCAACGTCTGTTCAATAGCCAGGATGTAAATCCGGGCCATTTTGTTGGGATAATACAGACCGCTGGGAGTAATCGCCACCACCCTGCCTCCTGGAAATATAATAGTTGAGGAGTTAGGGAGTTGGGGAGTTTAGATTTGTCAATCTCCAATCTCCAATCCCCCATCCCCCACAAAGATTGTACCATTGATTCGCCGGCTAATCAACCACCCTGTATTGCCGCTCACTTTACCCGGAACAGCCAGCCCGACCCGCCGTCATCCGGCAGAGGCACGTCCAGCCGGGTCACGGCCTGCAGGCGGCCCTGGCCGGCCAGGCGCTTGATGACCGGCTCCAGCGCCGGCCCATCGTCCAGCAGGTAAACCGGAATGCTGTCTTCGGCCATCCGGGCCAGGAACAGCTCCAGCTCCGCGGCGGACCAGCCCGCCGGATAAAAAGCCCACCGCCGGCTGTGCAGGGTGACCGCGCCGCCGTTGAAAGCAACCCCCACCGCCGACCGGGGGGATGTCAGCGCGGTAATTTGCGCCAGGGCGGCTCTCTGTCCGGCAGATACGTAGCCAAACGAAGCCCGGTGCGGCACAAAACTGCGGGCCACCAGCGGCCTGACCCGCGCCGCCGGCAGAAACAGAAGGGCAAAAATTGCCAGGGCGACCAGCCCCTGTCCCTGCCGTGTCCGCGGTTCCTGCCCGACCAGCCACCGCCAGGCGGCCACCCAGCCCCAGCCCGTCCAGACCGCGGGCAGGGCCAGCAAAGCCAGCCAGTCCCGCAGACGCAGGGCCTCGTAGGGAAGCTGTGCTCCGGCAACGGCCAGCGCACCGGCGACCAATATCCAGAAACCCCGCCGGTCCCGGTGGTAATGCCTTGCCAGTCCCAACAGGGTAAACGGCCACAGCAGGCCAAATTCCCGCCCGTGCAGGAGGGCCTGTCCCATCCTGACCAGCGTCAGCGGGATGTGGGCCGGGGCAAAGTGAATCAGCTCCCGGCCCTGGGGGTTGGCCAGCGGCCCGCCGAACACCCACCAGCGGTAGCCAATATCCGGCCCCGCGGCCAGCAGTGCCCCCATCCCCGCGGCCAGCACCAGGCCGGGCCGCCAGCGCGGCCTCCATGCCGCGACTATCACACTGGCAACCAGCAGCAGCTGGGTATAGCGCATATCGAATGCCAGCCCCAAAGCCAGGCCCGCGGCCAGCCCGTTCACCAGTTCGACCCGCAGACCGCCGCGGCGTGCCCGCAGAAGAAAAATCCACGCCAGCGCGGTAAACAGGGCCGCCGGGATGTCGGCCATTGGGACAAGACTGCGGTCGATGACTTCATACGATGTGGCCCACACCAGTACCGACAGCCCCCCGGCCAGGGCCATCCATTTCGCGGGGAAGAGCCGCTGGCCGGCTTCTACGGCCAGCCAGCCCACTGCCCCGGCGGCCAGCAGGGCCAGCAGAGGAATCGTCAGGTACAGGCCGGCTTCGCCCGCCAGCCGGTGGCCCACTGCCAGCAGAACCGACGCCCCCGGCGGCCACACCGAGGCCGCATCGCCAAAGGGATTGAGCGGCAGGTGGTATCCCGGCACAATAACCGGCGCCCAGGCAAGCGGCAGGTCGGCCAGATAGGGAAACAGGCCAAACCGGTGCAGAGGTGTGCCGTGTGTCGCCAGGTCAACGGCCACCTGGGTATAGCCGTAGGGGTCGGTTCCGGTAACGCCGCGGGTGCGGTGCACCAGCAGTTCAGCCGCCATCCAGACCAGCCCGCTCCCGGCGATGACCGGCGCGGCAAGCCGCGGGGAAACGCCCGAAGGCCGCAGAAGAGAAAGGTTGACCAGCAAGGCGTAAGTTCCTGCCGCGGCGGCAGTCCCGACCGGCTCAAACCACCACCACACCTGCGATAACGGCGGGTAAACCGGAACCGGCAGGGGCGGGTCGGCAGTGGAGAGCCAGAGGTGCAGGGCAGCAGAAAGATAGGCGGCAAACAGGGGCGTCAGGGGGAGGGCATCAGGCCAGGGAGATAGCCCAGCCCGCCGGCTAACCCACCATTGACCGGCCAGCACAGCCAGCCCCAACACCGGCCAGCACAGCCAGGGCAGTTCCACCGACCGGGCCCAGAGCCACAACCCGGCCAGGTGGAGCACCCACAGGATGACCTGTTGGGGCGGCGATACGGGTTCTCCGCGGCGAAAGGTGAGGGCAACCAGCAGGCTGTCCGGCAGGGGCAAACGGCAGGAGAGGAGCCGGTTCAGCACCGGCCCGGCGAGCAAGACACCGGCGGGCAGGAGCGGCCAGATTCGGGCCGACCAGCCGGGCAGGGCGGCCC
>RFJV01000476.1 GCA_003694775.1 Chloroflexota bacterium
TACCATGATGCTGTAGGCGGATATCCTATTTGCCCCCAAATTGAAACGCACCCCCAGAATATGTACTATAACTTATCATCGTGTATAATAGCACTGAAGATAACGAGGCATTGAAATGCCTCGCTGTTACAGAAAACCCGTTAAAAACGGGTTAAATTCGGTTAAAATTAGCCGTTTTGAGTGCGCTTTAACGCACTTTTTGTACCAGCCGATGATTTCAATCATCGGTTAAAGGCTGGTAAGCGATGGTGCCTGCGATAGACAGGATAACATCAATGCCGGAAATATCCCCAATCACAGTATACCGCCTCACCGACCACGCCAGATTTGAGATGGAACGACGGCATATTACGGAAGAAGAGATTGCTCTGGTATTATCCACCCCAGAGCAAGTCCAAATAGTGCGTCCCGGGCGGGCAGTTTATCAATCCCGGCTAAAATATGGGGAACCTGCCAAAATTTATCTTTTGCGAATCTTTGTCGATATTGACCGTCAGCCAGCCGAAGTTGTCACCGTTTATCGTACCAGCAAGGTTGAGAAATACTGGAGGCAGAGGCAATGAAAGTGATATATGACCGTGACACCGATACCCTGACCATCATCTTCACTAATACAGCAGTGGCAGAGAGTGACGAGGACAAGCCGGGGATTATCCTGGATTATGATGAAGCGGGAAACCTGGTATCACTGGAAATTCTTGACGCCTCACACCGGGTAGGATTACCCACCCAAATAGAGTATCAGGTGCTTCCAGTTAGTGTCCTGCCCTAAGGACGCTG
Source organism: Chloroflexota bacterium (assembly GCA_003694775.1). Taxonomy (GTDB): domain Bacteria; phylum Chloroflexota; class Anaerolineae; order 4572-78; family J111; genus J111. Next base: position 781 of record RFJV01000476.1, read on the forward strand.
ACGGCAACCTTCCTACCGCCCACATACCACCACCAGCTCCCACAGACTGAAGTACAGCGTCCCCTCGGCCCAGCGAGGGGCAAACAGGGGGTGCAAACTTTCCGGGAGGCGGCGCATCATCTCCAGCAGTCTGGCCTTGTTTTCGTCCGATACGTGCTGGCGGTCGGCCCAGGCATGGAATTCAAACTCCTTGCTCAGCCGGCGGGTCGCCAGAATGGTGAAGCCGGCCTGCTGAAACATCGCCTCCAGCCGCGGCTGGGGATACACCCAATGATGCGACGGGTCGCGCAGTTTTTCGTAGGCGTTGTAGTAGGCCGCGGCCTGTTTTTCCGGCACGGTGATGTTGTCGGTGAAGCCCAGGATGCCGCCCGGTTTGAGCACCCGCGCAAATTCGGCCAGGGCCTGCCGCGGGTTGGGGAAATGGTGAAAAGCCAGCCGGCAGGTCAGCAGGTCGAACGAGGCATCAGCAAACGGCAGAGCCTCGGCATCGGCGGGGCGTGCTTCCAGGTTGACCAGCCCCCGCGCCGCGGCCAGCTCCGCGGTTTTTGCCAGCATTTCCGGGGTAATATCGGTGGCGACCACCCGCGCCACGTGCGGGGCAAAGGTCAGGGCCGTATGACCGGCCCCGGTTCCCACGTCCAGCATATGCCAGTGGGGCCGGGGCCGGACCAGTTCCAGCAGAACGTCCAGGCTTTCCCCGCGGGCGTGCACCTCGCTGGTTGCGTAAGCATCGGCGGAGGGGCCAAATTGGGACTGGACGGTGCTTTTGTGTTGGGACATGGCTACCCCATCAGGGCCTCAAACTGCGGGCGTTCGATAGTTTCGTGCTCCAGCAGGGCGTTTGCCAGCGCGTCCAGGGCCTGCCGTTTTTCCTGAACAATGGTCTTGGCCCGCTGATAGGCGGTATCCAGAATCTGGCGGATTTCCCGGTCGATAGCCTGGGCCATCTCTTCGCTGTAATCCCGAATTTCACCCAGACCGCCCAGAAAACCGCTTCCCTGGTCTTCGCCAAAGGTACGCAGGCCCAGCTTCTGGCTGAAGCCGTACCGGGTAACCATCGCCCGGGCCAGTTTGGTGGCCCGTTCCAGGTCGTTGGCCGCGCCGGTGGTAATGCGCTTGAAGATGACCTCTTCCGCGGCGCGTCCCCCCAGCAGGCCGACAATCTCATCCTCAAACGCTTCCCGACTGCGGAGATACTTATCGCTTTCCGGCAGAGGCATGGTGTAGCCCAGAGCCATCCCCCGCGACACAATGCTGACCTTGTGTACCGGGTCGCTGTGCTCCAGGTAGTGCATCACCACCGCGTGCCCGGCCTCGTGATAGGCCACCACTTTGCGTTCGTAATCGCTGATAATTTTCCCCTGACGCTCCGGCCCGGCGACAATGCGCTCCATCGCGTCCTGGAATTCAGCCTGTCCAATCACCGTCAGGTTGCGGCGAGCGGCCAGAATAGCCGCCTCGTTGACCAGGTTTGCCAGGTCTGCGCCGACAAAGCCGGGGGTCAGCTTTGCCAGGGCCGGGAGAGACACATCCGGGGCCAGCGGTTTGCCGCGGGTGTGCACCCGCAGGATTTCCTCGCGGGCATTCACGTCGGGCCGGTCGATGATGACCTTGCGGTCGAAGCGACCGGGCCGGAGCAGGGCCGGGTCCAGAATGTCGGGCCGGTTGGTAGAAGCCATCACGATGACGGTGGTATCGGTGTTGAAGCCGTCCATCTCTACCAGAATCTGGTTGAGGGTCTGCTCCCGCTCATCATTGCCGTTGCCATAGCCGCCTCCGCGGCGCCGTCCCACGGCATCGATTTCATCAATAAAGATGACCGCCGGGGCATGCTGGCGGGCACGTTTGAACAGGTCGCGCACGCGGGCCGCGCCCACGCCCACAAACATTTCCACGAACTCGGAGCCGGATATGCTGAAGAAGGCCACGCCGGCCTCTCCGGCCACGGCTTTTGCCATCAGCGTTTTGCCGGTTCCGGGCGGGCCGGCCATCAGCACCCCGCGCGGCACCCGCGCCCCCAGCTTGTGGAAGCGGCCAGGGTCTTTCAGAAATTCGATGACCTCCTGAAGCTCCAGCTTGGCTATCTCTGCCCCGGCCACATCGGCAAAAGTGACCGCCGGCGGGGCAAATTCATCTTCCTTTTGCCCTTTTTTGGTCCGAACATTGGACACACGGGCACTGCTCCGGCCAATTGACGACAGGCCGGAGCCGCCGTCTGTGCCCCGGTGGCGCAGAACCCGGAACACCATCCCGGCAATGAAAAACAGAGACAGAATAGCCAGCCAGGAAACAACAGGATTGGGGCCTTCTGCCTCAGCCACGGCCACCTGAACCGGCAGACCGGCCAGAGCCTTGTCGGACGCGCCCAGCAGACGCAGGGTTTCCAGGGCGCTGATAGTTGGCTCCTTGTTGGCCTGGATGGTGGTTCCATCCTCCAGGGTAGCGGTCATCTGGTTGCCTTCCACCATCAGGGAGACCACCTGCCCCTTTTCCGCGGCCTGCACAATCTCCGACAGGGCCAACGCCGGGTCAACCGGCGGCGCTTCGACCGCGGTTTCAGCAGACGGTTGGGGAATAAAGCCGTTCCCTATAAATGCCGGTCGGGCAACGTTGCGATAAAAAAGGAATAATACCACCCCGGCAATCATCGCCAGAATAATCGTAGCCCGCCTTGAAGGCACAGTAGGGATGCTGTTTTTGTTGTTGTCAGATGGTTGGTTGTTGGGATTCATCACGGTAATACCTCCACTTCCGAAAAAGAAAAAGCAAGGCGCGTCTGCCCCGTAAAAAAGGATGAAGGATGAGGGCGGAATAGCCCCCTTTCCCTGTGCCGGGGACAGGCTTTCCTCGTTTCCTCACCAACGGGTGGGACTATCTCTGTGAAAATACGACCACCGGCGGCTGACCGCCGACCGCCGAACCGGTAGGCGGAGCATCCCGATGCCCGCCGGGGTGGTTGCCTGACCCGCCCGGCA
>RFJV01000477.1 GCA_003694775.1 Chloroflexota bacterium
CCGTCGCCCGCTACCGGAACGGACGGCCCAGCGGTCTGGAGCGGGCCTATTCCCTGGCCTGACCCCCACCCGCCGCGTCCTGTACGCGGCGGTTTTTTTTGTACCGGTGGGGTCAGGATGGGGGTTTTTTGGGGAAAAAATCGGAATGAATTCGGATGAACCCTGAAGGTGATGTGAATATAATTAGGGAGGGGTAAGTAGGGGGCGGAAGTGGAAAATGTCATATTGACCGGATTACTTCAGGTGTAGATTAAAACCTTAAAAACCTTAAAATTCAAAAATTTGTTTATTTTTGTTGCAAACCCTGCAACAACCGGCCTCTATTCTGGAGCAAAATCTACAGAATGGAGGCCGATAATGAGCTTCTGGCGCAAAAAGGAAAAAGAATTTGCTGAGATGGACCGGATTATTCGCCAGAATCCCGGTATTCTCCCGGCTGAACTGGCCCGGATGCTGAATGTTCCTCGTTCAACCATTCAGCGCCGATTACCGAGTATGGAAGAAGCCGGCTTTTTGTACTGTGAGGATGATAGGGGGGGACTGCATCCTTTTAAATGAAAAAAGTAGAATTTGGCCCTGTTTTGTTGCGGAATTCACCTGCCATTTGTGGTAGAATGGTGACAGCCGCACCAATGTTGAGAGGTACGTACATTATGGAGCGTTCGCAATCAAAAGCTGAACGGTTGTTGCAGTTAGAGCAAATTTTGCTGGCCTATCCCGAAGGACTGCGAAAGGCTGAAATTGCCCGCCGGTTGGGAGTTCATCGGGCTACGGTGGCTCGTTATCTGGAAGAGCTGGGCCAGAGCCGGCGAGTCCCCATCTGGCAAGATGGCGACCTGTTCGGTATTGACCGCGACCAATATCTGACCCATGTTCGGCTGACCATTCACGAAAGTATGGCCCTTCACCTGGCCGCCCGGCTGATGGCGACCCGCACAGATAAGCATAATCCGCATGCGGCCTCGGCCTTGCGTAAACTGGGGCAGGCACTGAGCAGATTTGCCCCACTGGTTAGCCGGCACCTGCTGGCTTCCGCCGATGTTATGGATGATGTGGCCCGCCGCCATGACCCGGTCTATCTGCAGGTACTGGAAACGCTGACGCGGGCCTGGTCGCAGGGACAGAAGGTGCGGCTGTGGTATCAGAAAGGAAATGGTCAGCCGGTGGGTGAGTATTTATTTGCTCCGTATTTCATCGAACCGTACGGAATTGGGCAGACCGCGTACGTCATTGGCTGGCGGGACGACCCGCCGGGCGAACGCACGTTGAAGCTGGAACGTATTCGCCGGATTGAGCTAACCGATAAACCGTACCAGATACCGGATAATTTTAATCCGTTGGAGAAGCTGGCTGGAGCATGGGGAATCTGGTATGGAGAAGGGACGCCGGAGCAGGTCATTCTGCGATTTCATCCCCGGGTGGCGGAGCGCGTTCAGGAAACCCAGTGGATGCCGGGGGAGCAGGTCGAGATGCAGGCTGATGGTTATCTGCACTGGAGGGCCAGGGTGGCGGAGCCGCGCGAAATGAAGCCCTGGATTCGTGGCTGGGGTGCGGATTGCGAGGTGCTGGCGCCGGAATGGCTGCGGGAAGAGATTGCAATAGAATTGAGGCAGGCGGCGGGAATTTATGCTGGTGGATAAGAGAAGACCGAAAAGAGCAGAGAGATGGAGGAGGTCATATAAAGTGCTGGAGCCGCCAGGAGGTGGTGGTGGAACACCGTCTGGTTTGGGAGAACTACAGGCAGGAGTGATACCGTATGACATATACAGTAAACGTCACCAACATCAACCCTAAAACTACAAAATTGGTTCCATCGTCATTATTGAAACTCTTTCAGCAGTATTTTGATAATCAGGATATTTACCCGTTTGAACATCAGGCTGAAGTATTCAAATTAGTAGGGAAACAAAACAAGGAAGTGATGCTGGTAGCGGGCACAGCGGCCGGTAAGACGCTGGCTATTGGCGTACCGCTGTTTGAAAAGCTTCGCCAGGGGGAAATTCGCAAAGTGTTGCTGATGTACCCCACCATCGCCTTGATGAACGACCAGCGCCGGGTGATGGATGAGCTGGCCA
>RFJV01000478.1 GCA_003694775.1 Chloroflexota bacterium
CCGCCCTGTTTCGATAAGATAGAAGTCCCCGCCGGGTCACCGGTCCTGCTCACCTGGGGGGTGCCGCTTGCCCCGGCTACAGCACCGGCCCCCACGACCACGGCGACCTTCACCCCGGTCCCTACCCCCACTCCGGTCCCGCTCAAGGTTCCGGGCATTCCGGCCTCTGTTGCCCTGGAGCGGGTCCCTCCCGCCGACGCCGGGGTCCGCCTGGAACCGCCCTGTTTTGATAAGATAGAAGTCCCCGCCGGGTCACCGGTTCTGCTCACCTGGGGGGTGCGGCTTGCCCCGGCTACAGAAACGGCCAACTACCTTTCGGACTGGCTGACCGCCACCGCCTACGACATCACCCTGGACGGCTACCCCGTGACCGACCGGAGCACCTTCAACTACTACCTCAGCGACGGCCCCACCCTGAACTGGTGGCTCACCCTCGACCAGCTTGAACCCGGCGACCACGTGGTACGCATCGTCTGGTACACCACCCGGCGCATCACCACCGGGATGGACCTTTTCCCGCTGGACGGAGAACTCGATTATTACGGGCCGGGACAGGCCAACGAATGGCTCTGCCGCCTGACCGTCGCCGGCGCGGCAACGGCCACCCCAACGCCAACCACTGCCCCCGCGGCCAGCCAGCCGACGGCCACACCAGCGGCGGCCCAGGCCGCGCCGTTGGGGGTCTTTGAAGGTTTTGAATCCGGCACCTGGAAGCGCGGCGACCAGCCCTACGGCACTCTCAACCTTACCCCGGAACAGAGACACAGCGGGGCCAACGCCGGTAAACTAAGCTACAGCTTCCCCACTGCCGGCAATGATTTTGTGGTCTTCCTCAAACCCCGGCGGTTGGGCGGGTATCCCAACGCCATTTCTGCCTGGGTGTACGGCGACAATTCCGGCCACTACCTCAATGTCTGGATACAGGACGCCCAGGGGCAAACCTGGCAGATGCCGCTGGGACAAATCAAGCATACCGGCTGGAAAGAAATGGTCGCCGTTCTGGACCCCAACCAACCCTGGCCGGCCGGACACATCAGCGGCCCCAACGACGGGCTGATTGATTACCCCATCACCTTCCGGGGGATTGTGCTGGACGATATTCCCGACAGCTTCAGCGGCTCCGGAGTCATCTATATTGATGACCTGACCAGCCGCGAAGTGGTCGTCCTGCCGACCCCTACCCCGCCGGCCGGCCCCGTGGTGGGCACACCAGTCCCGTCGGGGGCGACGCCTTACGTTTTGCGGGTCGGCAAGCATATCTACGAGCCGTGGGGCGCGCCAATGGGCGGGGACGTGTGCGACGCCTACCGCCGCCATGCCTTTGACGACCGCATTCAGATGAAAGGATTCAACCTGGAACTGCTTCTGACCAACAACTCAACCATTCCCGTACCGGATAACTGGTATCCATCATTTGTAACGGCTAAAGGCCGGACGGCCCAGGTCTGCTACTACGGCTATGCCGGCTCCGGTCCCCAACCGGGGGCGACCAGCAGTATGACCTTCTTTACCATTGTTGAACCGGACGATTATGTGCGGCTGGTCCAGATGAATATCAACGGGCACTTCCTCCAGCTTTGTCTCGACCCGTCGGGGGCGCAAAGCTCATGCCAGTAGCATGAACCATTATTGACGATATGGCCGAAAAAAAGAACCTGCTTCCAATTGAGGAACCGCCCGAACTGGCCCAGGCTCGCGCCGAGATGGTCGAAAAGCAGTTGAAACGGCGCTACATCAATGACCCGCGCATTCTGGAGGTGATGGGCAGAATTCCCCGCCACATCTTTGTGGACGAGCGCATGCAGGACGCGGCCTACCGGGACGGCCCCCTGCCCATCGGCCATGAGCAGACCATTTCCCAGCCGTACATTGTGGCCTATATGACCCAGGCGCTTCAGCTTCCCAGGGATAACAGCGGGGTAGTGCTGGAAGTGGGGACAGGCTCCGGCTACCAGGCGGCCGTCCTCAGCCAGCTTGCCGAGCGCGTCTACACGATTGAGCGGATTCCGGCCCTGGCAAAGCGGGCCAGACAGTGTCTGGACCTGCTGGGGATTGACAACGTGGAAATCAAGGTGGGGGATGGCGGCTACGGCTGGCCGGAGCACGCGCCGTATGACGGGATAATTGTTACCGCCGCGGCCCCGGAAATCCCCGCGCCGCTAAAGGCCCAGCTCAAGGATGGCGGCCGGCTGGTGATACCGATAGGGCCGCGCTGGCAGCAGGAGCTGGTTCGCCTGCACCGCCGCGGCGACCGGTTCATAGAGGAGGAACTGGCCCCGGTAGCCTTTGTCCCGCTGATTGGGGAGCACGGTTGGGACGAGTACCAGTTTTACGAATAAAATGACAGGGGGCGACCGGCCGGTCGCCCCCTGTGGATTTTGCTACTTTTGGCGTGTATACCAGACCATGCCCAGTGCCAGCACGGGAAGCAGGCCGGCCAGGCAAGGGAGTCCCAGCGGAGCGGTCTGGGGAGCGGGTTCGGGGGGAGCGGGGGCAGGGGTGGGCGGCGTGCCGGCCGGTTCCCCTGCCGGGGCCGGCTCCTGACCGGCTTCGGCGGCAGACTCGCCGGGTTGCGCCTCGCCGGCTGGCTGGTCTTCAGCAGGGACAGCCGGGGCTTCTGCGGCCGCGTCTGCCGTGCCCGGAAGCGGCGGCAGGCCCAGACTGGCCCGGAAAGCATTGTCCAGCCCGTCGGTATCAACCCCCAGGGCCTCCTGCAGGGCCTCGTCGTACAGCGCGCCTTCGGCAAAGATGTCCAGCAGTTTGGCCATCGCTTCCGGACCGTACTCGTCGATAATAAATTTGACCACGGCCCCGCTCTGTCCGTAAGCCAGATTGGCTTTCAGCGGGTCGGCAGGAAACGGGCTGGAGAGGGTGCGGAGGGTCATCAGGGCGTTCTGCTTGACCGCGGCCTCAAAAATGCCGCGAAAATCCTCGTCGAGCTGGTCCCTGTTTTCGTTGTAAACCGCAATTCCCTCATCCAGCCAGCGCGGCAGGTCGCCGTAGGGGTTGTCGGTGGCCTGGTGCACTACCAGGTGGGTCATCTCGTGGGTGGTGGCATCCAGGCCCCAGTCAAGCTGGGAGGGCGAGATACCGATGACCACCACCCCGTAATCCGGGAATGCCTGCCCACCGGTCCACTCCTGCGAGGCGGTGGAAATCGCCCCCAGCAGGTCGCCATGATTGGCATAGATGAAAATCCGGATGGGCTTTTCCAGCTTGATGCCAAAATCGGTTTCCAGGGTGTCCAGGGCCTCGTTGGCCCGGTCGAACAGCCGCTGGCCGAAGCTGTCGCCGCCCTCGTACCAGTACAGGGTCAGCCGCTCATTTTCCAGGGTTTGCCAGTCGTAGCGGTTATCCAGGTACAGGATGGTTTCCCGCTCGGTTTTGAGCTGGTTGCCGTCGGCGGTGGTAATTTTCCACCAGTACTCCAGTTCCGTACCGGGCGGCAGGTAGTTTTCCGGTTTGGTCTGGTCGAGGACAAATTCCGCGGTCACCGACGTGCCGGGGGTAAAGTCGGCATCGTTGCGCGAGGCCGCCGGCCGGCCCACGATGCGGTAAAAGAGATTGACCTCGGTGATTTCTGCCGCGGCCTCAAATTGGGCGGTAAAGGTAATATGCTGGCGGAATTCGGCTGTCCAGGTGCTGTTGACCACCCGGATAGATTCCTGGGCGGAAGCCGTAGACACCAGCCAGGCTGTCAGCAGAAAAATGATAATGGCGACCGGCGTTCTGCGCCGCCGGGTTGTCAACCGAACCATTGGAACCCCCTGTGTTTACGTGGTGCAGTTTATTCGACCAGCTTCCCCGGCGGTGGCAGTTGGTCCACCGGGGTGTTTATCCACTTGTCTCCCTCCTCAATGAGCATCACCGGGATGTCTTCCTTGATGGGGTACTTGCGCCCGCAGTCCGGCTCCTGGCAAACCAGCCAGGTCCCGTCCCGGACCAGCTCCAGCCGGCCGGGGTCATCGCCCGGTTTGCGGGTCTCTCCACTTACGCAGTAGGGACAGCGAAGAATTTCCAGTAAATCCTGTGCTACGGCCATTGTTAACCCTCTTGAAATTAGTGTTTTTTCGCGGCAACTGTCTGCAGTTGTCTTACGATAGTATAGTGGTTATCAGAAAAGTGACAAGCCGCGGGCAAAAAAAGAGGCAACCGGGGTTGCTGTTCAGCCGTCCACGAATAAAACACGAATGCACGAATGTTTGCGC
>RFJV01000071.1 GCA_003694775.1 Chloroflexota bacterium
CATGAATCGAAAAAGCTGGGCCGCCCATACCCAGCTTTTCCAAAAGGAGGAGAAGAGATATTTTTTAAAGGCACCTTTAATATGCCAGATTTGCCCGGAATTTGCTTGACTTTTACACTATGTCAACTATACGTTTACCCTACGTTATGTTGACGCATGTACTCTCGGCAGAGCAGTGGGATAGGGGATGCGGAATTCCCTATCCCCCAGACAAGGAGGAACCGTGACATCCACCCGTCAGGTGTCGGCATTTGACATCATCGGCCCGATTATGGTTGGCCCGTCCAGCTCCCACACGGCTGGCGCAGTGCGGCTGGGGCAGATTGGCCGCGCTATCCTGGGCGACCAGCCCACCGAAGCCCATATCGAACTGCACGGCTCGTTTGCCCAGACCGGCAAGGGTCACGGCACCGACAAGGCCATCATCGCCGGCTTGCTGGGCCTGGCCACCGAAGACGACCGCATCCGGCACAGCTTTGAACTGGCCAAAGAGGCCGGTTTGCATTTCACCTTTGCCGCGGTAGACCTGGGCGACGACGTGCACCCCAACAGCGTGCGGATGACCCTCAAACGCGGCCCCCAGCAGGTGCAGATTACCGGCGCTTCCGTCGGCGGCGGCATGGTGGAAATTACCAACATCGAGGGGTACGAGGCCCGCTTTGGCGGCGAGTACGAAACCCTGCTGGTCATCAGCAAGGACCGTCCCGGCACCATCAACGCCATTACCGGCTGGCTCCTACGCCACAACATCAACATTGCCTTTTTCCGGGTGGAGCGCCAGCGCCGCGGCGGCGAGGCTATCATGGTCATCGAAACCGACGACCCTATCCCCGATGAAATGGTCGAAGCCATTGAGGATTTTCCCTGGGTGCGGTGGGTCAGAAATATCAGCAAAGTGAGCGGGTGATACAATGTTCGATTCATTGGCAGAAATGGTATCCCGGTGCGAGTCGGAGGGGCTGAGCCTGGCCCAACTGGTTATCCAGGCCGAGGCCGAGCAGTGCCGTCTGCCGGTAGAGGACATCCGGGAGCGGATGGCCCGCCGGCTGGAGGTGATGCGCCGCAGTGCCGGGCAGGGACTGGCCGAGCCGGTTATCTCCCTGAGCGGTATCAGCGGCGGCAACGCCCACAAATTCTGGCACTGGCTGGACGACCACCAGCCGCTGACCGGCCCCCTGCTGAGCCGGGCTGTGGCGCGGGCAATGTCTGTCAACGAGGTCAACGCGGGGATGGGCTGTATTGTGGCCACCCCCACCGCCGGTTCTGCGGGCACTCTGCCCGCGGTTCTGCTGACCCTGCAGGAGGCGTTTGGCTTTAGCGATGAGCAGTTGGTCGACGCGCTGTTTGTGGCCAGCGGCGTGGGGGTGGTGATTGTCCGGCGGGCGCACGTTTCCGGCGCGGCCGGCGGCTGTCAGGCCGAAACCGGCAGTGCCGCGGCTATGGCCGCGGCCGCGGCGGTTTTTCTGCGGGGCGGGTCGCCCCGGCAGTCTGCCCAGGCGGTCGCCATTACCCTCAAAAATATGCTGGGCCTGGTGTGCGACCCGGTGGCCGGGCTGGTGGAAATTCCCTGCGTCAAGCGGAACGCGGCCGCGGTGGCCCAGTGCTTTGTGGCCGCAGACCTGGCCCTGGCCGGCGTGGAAAGCGCCATCCCCCCGGACGAGGTCATCGACGCCATGGCAAACATCGGGCGGCGGATGGACATCCGCTTCAAGGAAACCGCAGAAGGCGGTCTGGCCGCCACACCGACCGGTCGCCGGCTGGCCCGGCTGGTGTGGCAGGGAGAGCGGCTCGATGGACAGGATTGACCCGGCTGTGCTGGTCGACCTGGTGCTGGCCCACCTGGACGCCCGGCGGGAGTCGGTCCGCCTGACGCCGGTGACCACGGGCCGGCACAACCGCTCCTACCGGGTGGACTGCAGTCAGGGCCGCTTTCTCCTGCGCATTGCCCCGCCGGACGAGGCCGGTTTCCTCTTTTACGAGCGGCGGATGATGCGTCAGGAGCCGGAACTGCACGCCCTGGTCCGCGCCCACACCGACATTCCCGTGGCCGAAATTGTGGGGTACGATTTCAGCCGCACCCGCATTGACCGGGATTACCTGCTGATGAGCTGGTTGCCCGGCAAACCGCTGAGCGAGGCGGTGGGACTGAGTCCGGGCCAGTTTCAGGATGTTCTGCGGCAGGTCGGGCAGTATCTGCGCCAGCTTCACGCCCTGACCGCGGGGGACTGCCTGGGCCGGGAGGCGTACGGCTACCTGGGCGCGCACCAGCCGATGGAGCCGCAATCTACCTGGGCCGCGGCCTTTGCGGTGATGTGGAACCGCCTGATTGATGACGTGGTGGCTTGCGGAAGCTACACCCCCCGCGAGGCCCAACTGATGCGTGACCTGCTGGCCCTGTACCTGGATTATTTCGACCGCCCGGTGGCCGCCTCGCTTCTGCATATGGATGTGTGGAGCCAGAACATCCTGGTGGATGGGACCGGCCGCGTCACCGGCCTGGTGGATTTTGACCGCGCCCTGTGGGGCGATGTGGAAATTGAGTTTGCCGTGCTGGACTACTGCGGCATCAGCGAGCCGGCCTTTTGGGAGGGGTACGGCCAGCCGCGGGACGAGTCGCCGGCGGCGATGATTCGGCGGCAGTTCTACCTGCTGTACGAGATACAGAAATATATGCCCATCCGGGTCTGGCGGCGCAACGACCCCCTCGGCGCGGAGATGTACAAACAGCACAGCTTTACCCTGGCCATGCAGTTGGTGCCGGAAGAATAGGGGAGTGCGGCAGTCCCGGTCGGGGCAGCAGCGATGAATACCCGTACCGGGCACAGGTGAAAATCCGTAGGGCGACCCCCTGGGGTCGCCCGGCAAGGGCACAGCGATGCTGTGCCCTACTCGTTTAAGGCAGATAGAATGGTCTGAATTTCGTCCAGCGCGGCCTGTAAATCCTCGGCGATTTCCCCGGCCAGCACGTCCGGTTCGGGCAGGCTGGCGCTGTCCTCCAGCGATTCATCCCTCAGCCAGAAA
>RFJV01000479.1 GCA_003694775.1 Chloroflexota bacterium
CGAAAAATGCTGTACAGCTACAGGCATTAAAATCAAGGGAATCAGCTTTATCATAAAGCCGACACCCGTAAAGAACGCGCTCAGGTAGGGCCGGTTTTTGAGCAGAAGGTACAGGCTGAGCAGAAAGAAGAACAGGGGATAGCTCTCGAACCAGCCGGTCAGGGTGTAGACCGGGACAAACAGGCCGGCGTAAATCCAGGCGGAACGGAGAGAATTGTGAATTGTGAATTGGGAATTGTGAGTTGTGAATGAAGATTTATCCCTCCCATTGTTTTGAAGTTCCAGGGAGAGAAGGTAAAGCAGGATGAAGTTGCCGGTTTCGAACAGCAGGAAGAAGCCGCCCAGCAGAAGAGTGAACCACAGGTTGGGGAACTCCCACGGCGGCAGAAGGGTGCTGGCCTGGTAGATGGCAATCATCACCACCGGGAACAGGGGCGGGTAGGTGGTCCACAGGTTGTGGTAGGGATAGTACCCCTGACGGGTCAGCTCGGCAAAGGCCCGGTACCAGTAGAAGTCGGAAAAGTCCAGCACCAGCCCGCCCGGACGGAAGGCGGCCAGGGCCAGCACCCGGAAAGTAACAAACAGGATAAGCAGGAGGATGAAGTCGCGGTGGGTTTGGAGATTGGAGGTTAGAGATTGGGGATTGGGGATTGGGGATTGGAGATTGGCCGTTTGTCGTTTGTCGCCTGTCCCCGAAAGGGGGTTCGTCGTTGGTCGTTCCTGCCCGCTCATACGTCCCTGCCTTCTCCCAGACTGAGGGCGCGGGAAAAGCCAAAAACATAAGTTACCAGTCCGGAAACGGGGATAAACGTCCACAACTGCACCACCCGGAGCAGAAGCACGGTCAGACTGCCGTCTGCGGTGGGCAGGCCGAACAGGGCCAGCAGGCTGATGAGGGCGGCGTCGTACTGTCCCAGGGCGCCGGGGGTCAGGGGAATGGCGGCGGCCAGCGCGCCGGTCATTGCCGTAAACAGGCTGATGCTGAAGGGGCGGACGATGTTCAGGCTGAGGAGGATAAAGTAGATAATGACACCATCCCAGAGCCAGATAAAAAAGCTCTGCCCCACAATGACGGCCAAAGCCGCGGGCCGGCGGGTCAGCAGACGGATGCTGTTGACCATCGTCAGCCCAAAATCCAGGCCGCGGCGGTACAGGCTCTGCACCCGCAGGGGCAGACGGCCCAGCCCCGGCAGGTCAACCAGACGCTGTTCCAGCCCCGGCACGGCTACCAGTCCCACCAGTCCCACGGCCATCAGGCTGGTGACGCCGGTCAGGAGCTGGACCACTTCGGGCGGCAGGTGTCCAGACAGGGCCAGCCAGCCGCCAACCCCGGCCAGCACCAGCAAAGCGAACACATCCAGCACCCGCTCCGCAGCAATGGAGGCCAGCCCCACGGCGATGGGCACATCGTGGTCCTGCTTGAGCATGGCCAGCCGGCCCAGGTCGCCGGCGCGGGCCGGCAGAATGGCGCTCAGAAACAGGCCGGCGGTCAGCAGGGCGGAGGCATACACCAGCCCAACCGGGTGGCCCATTTCGTGCAGAATACGTCGCCAGCGCCAGCCGCGGGCGGCCACACTGGCGTAAAAGGACACAATTACCAGCCCGTACCAGCCGGCATGCACCCGCTTCAAGGTGTTCAGGCTGATTTCCACCCGTCCCAGCTTGACCAGGGCCAAAACCATCAGCAGGCTCAGGGCGGCAATAAACAGCAGGCGTCGGTAGTGCTTCATCCGCTTGGTAAAATTTCCCGCCGGTACCAGTCCCACAGCCGTTCCAGCCCCTCCTGGACGGGCGTTTGGGGGTTGTAATCCAGCAAGCGGCGGGCCTTGTCGATATTGGCAAAGGTGATTTTCGGCTCGCTGGCCGGCGCGGGGGGCGTTTCCAGCACCGCCTTTTTGCCGACCAGCTCTTCGATGATGTGGACAAAGTCGGCCATGAGCACCGGCTCCCCGCGGCCCAGGTTGATGATTTCGTACCCCAGGGGCCGGTCCAGGGCGGCCACCACCCCGCTGACAATGTCGTCAATGTAGGTCCAGTCCCGCTTCATCTGCCCCGCGTCGAACAGGGTGATGGTTTCCCCGCGCACAATCCGGTGGGTGACCATAAAGGGCATCATATCGGGCCGTCCGCGGGGACCGTACACGCTGAAAAACCGCAGGGCAGTAAAGTTCATTCGGTGCAGGTTGTAGTAGGTGTAGCCCATCACCTCGCCGGCCTTTTTGCTGGCCGGGTAGGGGGCCAGCGGCAGGTTGCAGGGGTCGGTTTCGATAAAGGGAAGCTGGTCGGTATGGCCGTACACCGAGGAGGTGGAGGCGAAAACAAAGATTTCTGTTCCGGTCTGCCGGGCCGCTTCCAGCAGGTTGACCGTGCCCACGATGTTGACCGCGGTGTAGAGGCTGGCCCGGCCAATGGAGTAGCGCACGCCGCCGTACGCGCCTAGGTGGGCCACGGCCCGCGGCCGGTGCTCGGCAAAGATGCGCTGGATGGCCTCCGCATTCCGGAAGTCTTCTTCGTATAGCGAGAGATTGGGGTGGTTCCGGAACCCGGCAATGTTGGCCCGCTTGCGAGCCGGGTCGTAGTAGTCGTTAAAATTGTCAATGGCGACCACCCGGTCGCCGCGTTTGAGCAAAGTTTCGGTGATATGACTGCCGATGAATCCGGCCGCGCCGGTGACAAG
>RFJV01000480.1 GCA_003694775.1 Chloroflexota bacterium
AATCGTCAATCGTCAATCGAATCCCCCAGGGGGTGATAGATGAGCATTCAGGCAAAAACAGGGTTAACCGGACAAACATTGTCCGAGGAAGAATTTCAGACCGGGCAGGTGCTGACCATCGTTAGCGGCCATTTTGTGCACGATACGTTCAGCGCGTTTGTATCGCCGCTCCTGCCGCTGATTATCGAAAAGCTGTCGCTGTCGTTTGCTGGGGCCGGCGGGCTGTGGGCCTTTTTCCAGATTCCGGCCCTGCTCAACCCGTTCATCGGCTACCTGGCCGACCGGGTCAGTCTGCGGTATTTTGTGATTCTGGCCCCGGCGGTGACGGCTACCCTGATGAGCGTAATGGGGCTGGCCCCAGGCTATTTTGTTCTGGCACTCCTGCTGACCGTGACCGGGGTCAGTGTGGCCGCGTTCCACGCCCCCGCGCCGGCAATGGTGGCCCGGATTTCCGGCCCGCGGCTGGGCAAGGGGATGAGTATGTTTATGGCCGGTGGGGAACTGGGGCGCACCGTCGGCCCTCTGCTGGCTGTTTGGGCCGTGTCGCTGTGGTCGCTGGAGGGGATGTACCGGCTGATGGTGCTGGGCTGGGCCGCGTCGGCGGTGCTGTACTGGCGTCTGCGGGAGATACCGGCCCGCCCCACCCGGCGGCAGAACTGGGGCGCGGTGCTGGTTTCGGCGCGGCGGCTGTTTATGCCTATCCTGGGTATCATTGTGCCGCGGGAGCTGATGCTGACCGCTCTGTCCGTGTACCTGCCAACCCTGATGCGGCTGGAGGGGGCCAGTCTGTGGGTGGCCGGCGCGTCGCTCTCTATCTGGGAGCTGGCGGGTATTGGCGGTGCACTGACCAGCGGCACCCTGAGCGACCGGCTGGGCCGGCGGAGGGTGCTTCTGGTGACCACTCTGTCTTCCTCGCTGTTGATGCTGTGGTTTCTGAATGCCACCGGCTGGATGCTGGTCCCCATTCTGCTGGCCCTGGGATTTACCGCCCTTTCGGTCACCCCGGTCATTCTGGCGGTGGTGCAGGAGCAGATGCCGGAAAACCGGGCGATGGCAAACGGTCTGTTTTTGTCGATGGCTTTTATGATTCGGTCTGCCGCGGCGTTTGTGGTCGGCTGGCTGGGAGACATGATGGGTTTGCGCCAGGCCTTTTTGTGGGCCGCCATTGTGTCGCTGGGGTCCGTGCCGATGGTCTATTTTCTGCCGCGGCTGAAAACATCGCCGCAGGACGGGGGAGAGGCGGGGTCTCTTTAAGGTACTTTCGGGAAAAGGGCCATCTTGTTTGAACCGGTTGACCGGTACCTTTGCCTCTATACATTTTTCCGGCAGATGGTGTATAATCATAACGGTTAATATTCAGCAACTGAACATTGAGCTGATTGTAATTTGAGGTTTTCTCTCTGCCGGGTATAATCAAAATTCAGAATTTGAATTTTGGGCGACGGCAGACAGGGTCATACTGAGCCGTTCGGTGAGTACAGGAAAAAATTACGACCTGGAGATTTTAAGCCAAATCGAAGAAAATCCGGACATCACCCAGTCCGACCTGGCGACCCGGTTGGGGGTGGCGGTAGGCAGTGTCAACTGGTACCTGAAGCGGCTGGTCAACAAAGGGTACATCAAAGTTACCCGGATGCAGAGGCGGCGCTTGCGCTACTTGCTGACCGCCAAGGGGATGGCGGAAAAAGCCCGCCTGACGCGCGAATATATGCAGGCCTCCCTTTACTGGTACCGGACGACCCGCAAGACCGCCCGGTTTTACCTGGCCCAGATACAGGAAGCCGGGTACAGTACTGTATGCCTGGTGGGGGATAACGATTTGGCCGAAATCGTTTACCTGAGCTGTCTGGAAGCGCAGGTGCAGGTCAAAAGGGAGGTTGACCCGGCCTATCCGGTGTTCCGGATAGAAGGGTTCAAAACGATTTTAGAATGGCCGGATGACCGGCCGGGGGAATGAATCCCGGTCATCAGACATCGCAGCAGTCGCCTTTGCGGGGCATAAACCGCAGACTGAAAGGCAGTACCCTCAAGAAGGAAGGTGGATGTTTAGCCTCGGTGTTCATTTTATTGGATGGATTTATTTATGCAGGAGGCTATAAATGGATAACAAAAAATTAGGTATTATTGGCGGTGCACTGGTTATTGTACTGGTGCTGTTGGTGGTATTGTTTGCCGGAACATCATGCAGTTCTGATTCGGAAGAACCGGCGGAGACGAGCGGCTCCGGGGCCGTGCAGGAAGAACAGGCCACGCCTATCGGGTCGGGAACTCAGGCCGAGTCACAGGCCCAGTCTGGTAGTGAAGGCGGCAGTACTGCCGAGTCCTCCTCTGGCGGGGCAAGCGGTGGTGCGGCTGAGTCTGCCGAGACGCCGGTGAAGGTCAAAACAAAGGTCAATCTGAATATGCGCCAGGGACCGGGAACAAATTATCCGGTTATCAAGAGCATTCCTCAGGGCAGTGAAGTGACCGTGGTAGGCCGGAATGAGGACGGCTCGTGGCTGGTGGTGGAAACGGAAGACGGTCAGGGCTGGATAAGCGGTCAGGCCGATTTTGTGGAGGCAGACCAGGCCGCGGTAGCCGGTTTACCGGCTGTCGAAGCGCCGCCGGCGCCGGCGTACGATGCCAGCAACCCCAAAGTCCAGCTTCTGCTGGAGCAGATTCCGCTGGTAGTCTACCACGAAAAGACGTTTACCTGCGCCTCTCACGGTGGGTTGAATCACCTTCTGCCGGAAGTGGCCGAAGGGAACGTCATCGGTCCCCATTCGGGTGATTTTGTCTACGGCAACGACAATGTTCTGTTCCAGTATACCGGCGGCACGTTTGTCCTCATCAAGGAAAGTTCGGTGGCCCGGTTTGAGAACGGAGAAAAGTCTCTGCCGCTGGGCAAGGCGCTGGAGCTGTTTGCCAACGGCGACATTGTCTGGACGGGGACGCTGGGCGATTGGCCCGGTCGGGGCGTACCCGGCTGTGACCCCGCGGCCAAGCCGCAGTAGCTGTCGGTCTGGCCGGACCGAGGCTGTCCTCGCATTGGCGACTGCTGAAAATATCTGAACGGAAGAAATTAATGGCTCAACATGTTGCTGTAGTTGGTTGCGGCTACTGGGGTAAGAATCTGGTGCGCAACTTCGCCCAGCTTAATGCTCTGCGCTGGATTTGTGATGCCGACGAGTCCCGGCTTCAAGCGCAGGCCAGTTTGTATCCCGGAGTCCAGGCTACAACCCGGCTGGAGGA
>RFJV01000481.1 GCA_003694775.1 Chloroflexota bacterium
ATGATAACGGTTTTCCCCACGCCGGCCCCGCCGAACACGCCGGTTTTACCCCCCTTGGTGAAGGGAGCAATCAGGTCGATAACCTTGATGCCGGTTTCAAAGATTTCGGCCTTGGTGACCTGGTCCTTGAATTCCGGGGCCGGGCGGTGAATGGGGTAGTAGGTGTCGCTTTCCACCGGCCCGCGGCCGTCCACGGGGCGTCCCAGGACATTGAAGATGCGTCCCAGGGAGGCCGGGCCAACAGGGACACTGATGGGCGCACCGGTATCAATGACCAGCTGGCCCCGGCGAAGGCCGTCGGTGGCGTCCATGGCTACGGTACGGACAATATCGCCACCGAGGTGCTGTTGGACTTCCAAAATGAGTGAATCCTTGCCTTCGCGCGGTACTTCCAGGGCATGGTAGATTTCCGGTAGATGTTCCGAAGGGAATTTCGCGTCGACGACTGCGCCCAATACCTGTACGATTTGGCCTGCAGTTCCTTTCGTCATCCAATCCTCCTTAAAGGCGCGGGACGTTTGCTCCCAGGCGCCGGTTTACTTTGATTTTAGTGACTGGGCCAGCGCCTCGGCGCCGCCGGCAATATCCAGCATTTCTTTGGTGATGGCTTCCTGACGGGCCTTGTTGTAGGTCAGGGTCAGGTCGCCAATCAGGCTGTTGGCGTTTTCGGTTGCGTTGCGCATGGCCACCATTCGGGCGGAATGTTCGCTGGCCTGCGCTTCCACCACGGCCTGGTAGATTTGCAGTTCCGTAAAGCGCGGGATAACAGTATCCAGCAGAACGGCGGGTGCGGGTTCGTAAACGTATTCGGCGCTGACCATGGTGGTCGCCGGGGTGATGTACTTGTACATCACCGAGTTTTCATCCAGTTCGGTGCGCAGAGGCAACAGCAATCGAATGGTGGGCCGCTGGGTAAGGGTGTTGATGAACTCGCTGTAGGCCAGGTAAACCTGGTCGAACTTGCCGGAGAGGAAGCCGTCGATAGCGATATGGGCGATGGGGGAGATATCCAGCACCTTGGGGCGGTCTGGCATATCGGTAAATTCTGCCACCACATTTTTGCGGAGGCGCACCATCAGGTCGCGTCCCTTGCGTCCCACCGTTATCAGGCTGAACTCCTGGTCCGGGCGGCTGTTCATAAACTTCAGTGTGGCCCGTATCATATTGCTGTTGTATGCGCCGGCCAGCCCCTTGTCTGCGGTGATAAGGATGATGGCGACATTTTTCACCTCATCCCGGTGGGTCAGCAGGGGATGGAGCTGGTCGGCGCCGCCGCGCTGGGCGGCCAGGTGGGTCAAAATTTCCCACGCTTTGGCCGCGTACGGGCGCGAGGCCAGGGCCTGCTCCTGGGCGCGGCGCATACGCGACGCGGCGACCATCTGCATTGCCCGCGTCACCTGGGCAATATTTTTTACACTTTTGATACGTCGTTTTAATTCTCTGATGGATGCCACAAGCTACCCCGTTTTAAGTGGTTAGTTTTTGCTGGGTATCTGGTATCCTTGGGCCTGGTTGTATTCTTCCAGGGCGGCCCAGAGCGCGGATTCAATTTCATCCGTCAAAATTTTCTGGGTGGCGATAGCCTGCCCGATTTCCGGGTGGCTGGTCCGCATAAAGTCCAGCAGGCTGTTGACGTATTCCTGCACCTTCGGTACGGGGACGTCGCGGCCAAACCCCTTGGTCATGGCGTAGATGGCAATGACCTGGTCTTCCAGCGGTTGGGGCTGGTACTGCGGCTGTTTCAGCAGTTCGGTCAGGCGGAGGCCGCGCTCCAACTGCTCGCGGGTGGCCTTATCCAGGTCGGAGCCAAACTGGGCAAAGGCGGCCAGTTCGCGGAACTGGGCCAGCTCCAGACGAAGCTGACCGGCCACCTGCTTCATGGCCTTGGTCTGGGCGTCACCGCCGACGCGCGACACCGAGAGGCCAGCGTTCACCGCGGGGCGCTGTCCGGCGTAGAACAGGTCGCTTTCCAGGTAAATCTGGCCGTCGGTGATGGAGATGACGTTGGTGGGAATGTAGGCGCTCACGTCGCCGGCCAGGGTTTCGATGATGGGCAGGGCGGTCAGAGAGCCGCCGCCCCGTTCCGGGGCCATCCGGGCGGCCCGCTCCAGCAGACGGGAATGCAGGTAGAACACGTCGCCGGGGTAGGCTTCGCGGCCAGGGGGCCGGCGGAGCAGAAGGGAAATCTGGCGGTAGGCCCAGGCGTGCTTGCTGAGGTCGTCGTACACCACCAGGGCGTCTTTCCCCTGGTCCATAAAGTACTCGCCGATGGCACAGCCGGCGTAGGGGGCGATGTACTGCATCGGCGCGGGTTCCGACGCGCCGGCCACCACCACCACGGTGTGCTCCATGGCGCCGTACTTCTCCAGGGTTGCCACCACCTGGGCGACCTGCCCCTGCCGCTGACCAATAGCCACGTAGATGCAAATCAGGTCTTTGCCCTTCTGGTTGATGATGGTGTCCAGGGCGATGGCGGTTTTACCGGTCTGGCGGTCGCCGATAATCAGCTCGCGCTGGCCGCGACCGATGGGAATCATCGAGTCGATGGCCTTGATACCGGTCTGGACGGGGGTGTCAACGTTGGCCCGTTCAATAACGCCGGGGGCGATTTTTTCGATGGGGTAGTAATCGTCCGGCTGAATGGGGCCTTTGCCGTCGACCGGCTGGCCGATGGCATTGACCACCCGGCCAATCAGGGCGTCGCCAACCGGCACAGAGGCAATCCGACCGGTGCTTTTTACGGTGTCGCCTTCCTGGATGTGCTCATAATCGCCCATAATCACCGCCCCGACCTGGTCGGTTTCCAGGTTCATGGCGATGCCCATCACGCCGCCGGGGAATTCGAGCAGTTCGTTG
>RFJV01000482.1 GCA_003694775.1 Chloroflexota bacterium
CAAAGGAATGGCTTTCTCCCATTCTTGTTGTTCGATGTGTTCCTTCGCCTGGCGGTAGAGTTCGCGCAGTCGGGGGTCAGGCTGGATAGTACCAGTAGTATGGGTGGGCCCGGTGTAAGGGGGTGGAGGGAGCGTAACAGGTATCTCCTGGCCCGATTTTTGACCCAAAGCCGCCAGTTCTTCTTCAATTTGGGCAATGGCTTTCTGCATCTCCTCAATTTCATTTGCAACATGGGTTGGCACATCCAGGCCATACTTTGCTTTTTTCACCTGCAGACGGTCCAGGTTACGGTGATAAATCCTTAACTGTTCGCGCAGGGATTGGATACGTTCAGTATTTATACCGGCCATCTCTGATGATGGTGGTTTAGCAGGCCGTGGCGACTCGACAGGCCGAGGCTCGACGGGTGTGCTTGCTACCAATGGAGGAACAGATACGGTTTTTGCTGGTGATTTGGCCGTTCTCTGACGCTGCAACAAATCATCAAAAAGAAAGCCGTCTGGATTTTGTAAATAAAGGACAGGGGTAGCCCATTCCAGAGTGGGATTATCCCGCATGCCCTGGACGGCAATACGCCCCCACAGAACGGCTTCATCCACCGGCAATCCGCCGGCCAGAACGCGGTAGAATTCATCGGCCATTTCTTTGGCAGCGTCATCGCGGGCCGGGAACTGGTTGGCTACCACGGCCGGGATACCCGCCCGGCTCAAGGCATAGGCCAGCCCCAGGTTTTCTTCCGAGGCGGCGGCCGTTTCGCAGGCATTGAGGAAAACCATACGCAGAGCAGGGATGTTCTGCAAAGTTGCGGCCAGGTTGGCCTCGGAGATAGCTTTTACGCTCTGACCCGGCGCATCTACCAGCAGATGACCGGCCCCGCCATGCCCCATAAAGTGGAATACGTGAGGGTTAAAGTCTCTAAGTTTAGTTCTGAGTTTCTTGGTCGATGGTGCATGCAAATACTCAATGGTGAGTTTAATTTGGGGAGCAACTTCCTCAAACGCCTGCTGAATATTCCTCATCTCACTGAGCAAATCCAACCTGGGGGTTCCAGGCGGATTGGAGGCGACCAGCAAAATTCGCCACTCCGGCTCATATGTTTTTTTATGGGGCGGGCGGCCGGGAATGAAACGAATAAGGGGCGTGCGGCGGTCAAAGGCCAGAAAGCCGTTATCCGGGTCACGCAGCAGTTCCCAGGGCAGGCTGGCCAGTTCATAAGTGGCGGGGTTGATTTTGATGATGAGCCGCCGGTCCGGCGAACTGGACGCCTCAAGTTGGTCGCGCAGCGTGCGATAAAGCTCCAGCGCCCGGCTATGAAAAAGCGCCCGAAACAACCGTTCGCCAAATTCCTGGGGCCGGGTGATGTCCGCCGGATTGAACGCGCGGACAGGGTCGGCCTGAATACTGCGGCCAATCCCTTCACGCAGATTCCGCAATTCCTCTTCAAGGGGGGAAGTGGTTGGAAAATTAAAAGGGACCACTGTCCTTCCCAGAGGGGTATTAACACGGGCGACACATTCGCGGGTGCTTCTGTCTTGATGGATAGAGGCTTCAAGATAAAGATTTCTTTCGTTCATAGCATATCTCCTGAGCTATTCGAACCAGCTAATCTGTTCTTGTAACCAACCAGTCTGCCCCGGCGGACCGTTGACCACAAAACCGTGGGGACTGCCTTCCATATTGAATAAATGTTGGGGAGTACCGCCATCGGCAGAAACTATCCAGACACCCCACTTGCTGCCCTGGTTGGAAACAAAGGCAATCCAGTGCCCATCCGGCGACCAGGCCGGCAAAACATCCGCCGCTGATCTGTTGGTAAGTGGGGTTGGTGTTTTTTCAGAACCATCGGTAGCGATACGGTAAATTTCCCAATTTTTGGAGCGGTCTGACATAAAAGCTACCTGTCTCCCATCCGGCGAAGGAGCGGGGTTGAGGTCATGATTACTGGTCGTCAGGCGTTGCAGGTTGCTGCCGTCTGCGTTGGCAACGAAGATACCGCAACCATCCCCTATGCAGCCGTGGAAAACCAGCCGGTCATTATCCAGCCAGGCTGGCCC
>RFJV01000483.1 GCA_003694775.1 Chloroflexota bacterium
AAGTACCGCCCTCTGCGGGCGGTGCTGGTGCCGGTGGCCGGCGGTCCGAACAGCCAGTTAGCTGTGCAGGTGGCTACCCGGATGGCAAAACTGGCAGAGGACGGGCCGGCCAAAGTCACGCTGTTGCGGGTCGTCCCTCAAAATGCCGGCAAAACGGCGATGATTCACGCCCAGAAGAGCATTGCCCACTCTATTGAGGGTATTCCGTACGAATACACCATCAAGATTGAAGAGGGCGACAAGGTGGTGGATACCATTCTGCGGGTGGCGGAGGAAGGGGATTACGACCTGATTGTCATTGGCGCGTCGAACGAACCGCTGTTCAAAACCCTGCTGGTCGGCAGTATCCCGGAGCAGGTGGCGGTGCGCTCCAAAGTGACCACGATGATGGTCAAGCGCCGGTCCAGCACCATCAAATACATTCTAAAGGAAACTGTACTCCAGCCGGCAACGGCAGAAACAGCGGTGGTGAACAATGGAGAACCCGAAACAGAAGCGTAGCTATACCATTGCCGTCATCCCCGGCGACGGCATCGGGCCGGAGATTGTGGCCGCGGCCCGGCAGGTGCTGGACCACCTGGCCGGGCTGGAAGGCTTCCGGCTGGATTTTGCGGCATACGAGGCCGGCGCGTCGGCCTATCTGAAGTATGGCGACCCCCTGCCGGCGGAGTCTATGGCCGGATGCCGGGCCGCGGATGCCATCTTCAAGGGGCCAACCGGTCTGCCGGAGGTGCGTCTGCCGGACGGCACCGAGGCCGGTGTGCTGGGCGGACGTCTGCGCAGCGGCCTGGATTTGTATGTCAATCTGCGGCCCATCAAGCTGTACCCCAATGTCCCGACCGCGCTGGCAAACCGCCAGCCGGGCGAGATTGACTGGGTGATGGTGCGGGAAAATACCGAGGGGCTGTACGCCAGCCGGGGCAACGGCATTGTCGCCAATACCGGACAGGCGGCGACCGATACGCTGATGATAACCCGGCTGGGGTCGGAGCGGATTATCCGCTACGCCTTTGAAACGGCGCGGCGGCGAAACGGTAAAAAACGGGTGACCTGCGTGGACAAGAGCAATGTTCTGCGCTCGTTTGCCTTTTTCCGGGGCATCTTCAAGGAGATTGCCGCCGAGTACCCGGATATTGAGCCGGATTACCTCTATGTGGACGCGGCGGCCCAGGCGCTGGTGCTGGAGCCGGACCGGTTCGATGTGATAGTGACCGAAAACCTGTTCGGCGACATCCTGAGCGACCTGGGCGGGGCTACGGTCGGCGGGATTGGGGTGTGCGCGGGGGCCAACATCGGCGACCGGCACGCCTACTTTGAGCCGATTCACGGCTCTGCGCCGTCGCTGGCCAGGACAGGCCGGGCCAATCCGCTGGCGGCCATCCTGGCCGGCGGGCTTCTGCTGGATTATCTGGGAGAAAGCAGAGCCGCGGCCCGGCTGGAGCAGGCCGTGATGCAGGCCTTCCGGGAGAAGGCCATTGTGCTCAGGCCGGACGGCTCCGCGGCCACCGGTACGCAGGCCGTGGCGGAGGCGGTGATTCAATTTTCAATTTTCAATTCTCAATTTTCAATTGACTCATTGGCTCATTGAAAATTGGCTCTTTGATAAGGTAGCGAGTTATGATAAAAGTGCTGTTTGTTTGTATGGGCAATATCTGCCGTTCTCCGATGGCGGAGGCGGTGTTCAGGCATTTGGTCGAGGAAGCGGGGTTGAGCGACCATTTTGACATTGATTCTGCGGGGACGATTAGCTATCACGCCGGGGAGCCGGCCCATCCGGGCACGCAGAGGGTGCTGGCCGCGCACGGCATTCGTTGCGACAGCGTGGCCCGCAAGGTCACGCCGTCTGACCTGCGGGAGGCGGATTACATCATCGCCCTGGATGCGGAGAATTACCGGGACCTGCAGGCGATGGCCGGCCGGCAGAACCTGGATGGACGTCTGCACCGTCTGCTGGACTTTGCCGCCGGGGTGCCGGTGCGGGATGTGCCGGACCCGTACTACCGGGATAACTTCGAGGAGGTGTACCGGCTGGTGGAGGCCGGCTGTCGGGGCCTGCTGGACCATATCCGGCAGGTGCACGGGATTTGAGGATGGGATGTGGGTTGTAGTAGGGAAGGAGGACTCTACCTATGAAGACACGACAACCGACCTCTCAGGAAATCGAGGAACTGGTTTCGTTTTTGCCGCGGCTGTATGCGGCGGGGTTTAGCCCCATCAAGCAATGGCACGGGGGACCCCAAGAAGGGACGATGCCCTACCCGGAATACGAGGCAGTGGTTGAAGCGTTTTTCCGGGCAGCCGGCAAGGAATGCTGGATAGATTACAGCTATGACCCCGCCGAAGCCGGCCGTATGCTTCGGGATGAAGCGTTCATCAAAACCGCCAATCTGGAGCAAATCAAAACTATGCTAACCTACTGTGTGCGGGGGGAACGGTTCAGTGATGGGCACTGGGGGGCTATGATAGAGGGCGGCTATATCCGGCGGTTACTGCTTCGGCTGGCTGAGCTGGGGTAGGAGAGCGGCCAGTATAAATTGGGCGTAACTGCTCGGCCGTCCACGAATAAAACACGAACAGCAATTGCTCCGGTCAGCAGAAAAATCCGGTAAGAGGCCGTCAATTCCGGCTATGTCACGTAAAACGTAAATCGTAAATCAGGGCGGGTTTGCTCCCTTGCCCCCTTGCTCCCTGCTCCCTTGCTGCTTTGATTACTCTGCCGGAATCGCGTCCAGGGGACTGCGGACGCCAGCGGGGCCCCGGTTGAGGACGTGGGTGTATATCATCGTCGTCCGGACATCCTTGTGTCCCAGCAGTTCCTGAACGGTACGGATGTCGTAGCCGGCTTCCAGCAGGTGGGTGGCAAAGGAATGGCGGAAGGTGTGGGGACCGACCGGTTTGGGGATGTTGGC
Organism: Chloroflexota bacterium; assembly: GCA_003694775.1. Classification (GTDB taxonomy): domain Bacteria; phylum Chloroflexota; class Anaerolineae; order 4572-78; family J111; genus J111. The sequence continues at coordinate 2,910 of RFJV01000483.1, forward strand.
CTGTCTGGCGGCACGCCGGACGGCTTTTTGCAGACTGCTTTCATCAATGTGATGGCGGCGGGTAAGCCCGGAGCGGGGGTCTACCGAAAGCCGTTCTGAAGGAAAGACATACTGCCAGCCCCATTCCGTACTGGCGTTCGGATATTTGCGTTCCAGGGCATAGGGCAGGTAAACGCGGCCATAGCCCTGGGCCAGGTCGTTTTGGTGGATGAGGTGAACACGGGTCAAGTGGTCGCGCAGGGAAGGCACCACCGCCTCAGGGAGCATGGTGATGCGGTCTTTTTCCCCTTTGCCATCGCGAACGAGGATAAGATGCCGGTCAAAGTCAATATCTTTAACGCGCAGGCGGACGCATTCCATCAGCCGGAGGCCGGCCCCGTAGAGGAGACGGGCCATCAGTTGGTGGACGCCGGACATATAGCCGAGCACGCGGCGCACCTCTTCTCTGGTTAACACGGTGGGGAGG
>RFJV01000484.1 GCA_003694775.1 Chloroflexota bacterium
CACGACATGCTGATGGTGCGGGAGCTGTTTCCCCGGATGGTCATCATGGATGAAGGCAGAATTGTCGCCGATGGGCCAACCGACCGGCTGATGGCCGATACGGCTCTGCTGGAAGCACACGGCCTGGAAGCACCGCCGTAGGCCGGCCTACTTGACCTGCCTGACCGAGTGGTGGTACGCGCCGGGTCTGAGCAGACGGGCCAGCCGGCGCTCGAACCGGCCCCGCGGGTCAACCGTGTGGGCCAAATTGAGCAGTCCCTCGACCAGATACTCCCGCCACAAGTCCAGCCGGCCAGGCTGGGAATCCTGCACCATTTGCTGAATTTCCGGCAGAAGGTCGGCATAGGCCGGAGGGAAGCTAATTTCCGCCAGGATTTCGGGGTGCACCGGAATGACCGCGGCGTTGGGAAACACCTCATCCAGGTAGCGCTGGGCGCGGGGCGCGTGGTACAGATGGGTCAGGGCAAAAATGTGGGTGACATTATGGGCACGACACACCGCCCGCGCCGCCCGCGTTTCGATGAGCGTGCACAGGGAACGGGGCCGGATTATCACAAAGTCCGCAGAAATACCGAACTTTTCCACCAGCAAAGATTTGACCACCTGCCCATCGGGGGTGTTGTGGGGGCCGTGAATGTCGGCGGCCACAAAAAGAATGTACGGCTTGGGGGCCGGCGCGCTGTACCACAGGGCCGCGGCCATCGCGGCCCGTCCCCAAAGCTGGCGGTTCTCCCGCTTGGTTCCCTGGCGCTTGCCCATTATCAAAATCGCCGATGGGGTGGTCGGCCAGCGCTCTTCGGTTTCTTGAGGGGATTGTATGGTGTCCATCGCCTCTGAATGTACTCAATTTTTCGCTTGAGGCAAATTTTCCCCCCGCACAGTTGAAACACACCCGACGATAATTTGACACGGAACCACGGCAAGGTTACAATATTTTTACCGACCGACGGTCGGTCAATGACAGAGCTTTCGCCGGTTAAGCGGTTGGAGCATCGCTACCGGGTACAGGCGGAAGCAAGAAGTAAGGGGATACCCTGCTACTTTGCTACTCTGCTACTTTGCTACTTTGCTACTTTGCTACTTTGCTACCCTTTAGCCAGAAGTCATATCCCCTCTGGAGGGGAAATTTGTGCCGGATGGCGCATTGATTCCCGGCAGGGTTGGTGTTATACTGAACCCTACCAGAAACAACGAACAGCACTCCAGGAGAAAACTATGAATTTCAGAATATCGTTAGGCCTGATGTTGGTCTTACTCATCTCGCTGACAGCCTGCGGATTTGGCGAAACGCCTACCCCCACACCGGTGGTCATCGAAGCGGTTGACCAGCCGGACGTAGTTTCCGCGGAGGCCTTTGTGGTGCCGGTGCGGGAAGCAGACCTGGCCTTTGAAAGCGGCGGGCGGGTTGTCTCCCTGCCGGTTCAGGAAGGTGATACCGTCACCGAGGGGCAGGTGCTGGCCGAGCTGGACAACGCCCGCCAGAAAGCCACCCTCAAGCAGGCCCAGGCCAGCCTGGCCCAGGCCGAAGCCAATCTGTCGGAGCTGGAAGCCGGACCTACCCCGGAGCAGATTGCCCAGGCCGAAGCCAGCCTGGCCCAGGCCGAGGCCCGCCTGGCCGAACTCATCGCCGGGCCAACGCCGGAGCAGATTGCCCAGGCCGAAGCCGCGGTAGAAGTGGCCCGGGCCAACCTGGCTAAAGTGCTGGCCGGCTCCCGCGATGAGGACATCCGGGCCGCGTCCGCAGAACTGCTCAAGGCCGAGGCCCAACTGCGCGAGGCTCAGGCCGATTACGACGCCAATGTCTACGGCGACCCCGACCGGCTGGGGCCGTTCGGTCTGGCCCTGGAGCAGGCCACCCTGAACTACGAGGCGGCCAAGGCCAACTACGACAAGCTGGTCAACGGTGCCACGGATGAAGACATCGCCATTGCCCGCGCCCAGCTTTTTGAAGCCCAAACCGCGCTGGAAGCGGTCAAGGCCGGCGCGACCCCGGAGCAGATTGCTCAGGCCCAGGCCGAAGTCCGGCGGCTGGAAGCGGCCCTGGCCGAACTGAACGCCGGGGCCAGACCGGAGCAGATTGCCCAGGCCCAGGCCGCGGTGCAGAATGCCCAGGCCGGGGTGGAACTGGCCGAAGTGGAGCTGTCCCGCACCCAACTGACCGCCCCCTTCGATGGAGTTGTCGGTTTGCTGATGATTGACGAGGGCGAGCTGGCCCCGGCCGGCACCCCGGTGATGACCATCGGCGATACCTCCCGCTGGCAGGTGGAAACCGATGACCTGACCGAGATTGATGTGGTCCGGGTCAAGCCGGGCGCGGCGGTCAGCATCAGCATCGACGCCCTGCCGGACGAGGCGTTCAAAGGCAAGGTGGTGCGGGTGACCCCCAAGTCGGTGACAAAGGCCGGCGACGTCACCTATACCGTACTGATTGACATCACCGAGGGCGATACGTCGCTCCTGCGATGGGGAATGACCGCCTTTGTGGATATCGAAGTGGGGCCGGAGCTGTAAGGTGGGAATGAGGAGCGGAAGCATGCAGAAACGCATCGTATGGCTGGCGATGGTACTCCTTCTGCTGAGCCTGGGCGCCGGAACAGTCCAGGCCCAGCGGGAAATCCCGGATATGGATACCACTCTGGCCCGGGCCGCGGCACGAGGCTTTCTGGCCTCGCTGAGCCGGCCTGAGCTGGCCGGTTTGCAATCCTTCTACCTGCTGGAGCAGGCCGCCCAAAGCGGGCTGGTGGACCAGTTGGGAACGGTGGAGCAGTTCGACCTGACCGGCGGCGAGTGGGTCAGTCCGGTGAGCTACCGGGCCACGGCGGTCATCCAGCCGGGCAACCGGGAAATTGCCCTGTACGTGGGCAAGTACAGCGGGCGCTGGCGGGTAGAGGGGCTGGACCTGCCGGTAGAAGCGCCGGCCCCGGCACAGTCGCCAGCGGCAACCGCCGCCGGGCCGGCGGCGGTGCCGGATAATGGCCCCGGACGGCTGGTCTTCCAGACCCGGAGCGGTGGCGATATTTACACCATCAATGCCGACGGAACCGGTCTGCGCCGGCTGACCCACGGTCTCGACCCGGCTCTGTCGCCGGACGGGACGCGGGTGGCCTTTGCTCGCTGGGAGCCGCGGTACGAGCTGTTTGTCATCAACATCGACGGTACGGGCGAGCAGGCACTGACCCACGGCTGGCGGCAGATAAAATCCCCCACCTGGACCGCGGACGGACGGCAAATCATCTTTAGCTGGCAGAACGGGGGCCGGCTGGATACGGAAACTCACCGCATCAACCTGGAAAAAGCCGCCCTGAGCGGTGAGCCGGTCCGCATTCCCGATAATGCCCGCGACATCAAGGTGGAATACGGCATTCTCAGCTACACCATTCCCCCCGACGCGTACTGGTCGCTCAAAGCCATTGACCTGTCTACGGGTACGCTGGCCGACCTGCCGGCGGAACTGCACAGCGTCGGTCCGGTAGCCCATCCCGTTCAGGCTGACCTGCTGGTGTACCGGGGCAACCGCGGCCTGACTCTGCACCACCTGGATACAGGGCAGGAGCAGGTCATCACCACCGATGGGCGGGACCACACCCCGGCCCTGTCGCCGGACGGAAGCCGGATTGCCGTGTCCTACTGGCAGGATGACCACTGGGAAATCCACGTGCTCAACGCCGACGGGTCGGGCCGCCAGCGGCTGACCAGCACCCCGCTGACCGTGCTGGTGGAGCGCCGCCAGCCGGTGCAGAAGCTGGTCGACGGCAAGGTGCGCTATGTGGCCCCGGAACAAACGGCCTGGAACAATGCCGCACCGGTCTGGTCGCCAGACGGGCGCAAGATTGCCTTCCTCACCGACCGCACCGGGCAGTGGGAGCTGTGGATAATGAATGCCGACGGCTCCGGCCAGCGACCGATGTTCCCCAACGGTGCACTGGATGGTTTGAGCTTTTCCTTCAACGGGGCAGAGGAGCGGGTTATTTCCTGGCGGTAGGTTTTTTTGCGCAGGACAACTGCTGGCAGTTGTCCTGCATTTCTTCAGTTTCGCAGGCTGTGAATGGGGGCCGGGATTTTGCCGCCAAAACGGATGAACCGGGCCGATTGACCGGCATTGTGGACCGGCATTATCACGCTTTCACCAAAGAGGCCGCCAAAGGAGACCAGTTCGCCGGCCTCTTTGCCGGGCACGGGAATGAGCCGGGCGGCGGTAGTTTTTCCGTTCACCATACCGATGACCATCTCATCGGCAATCAGGGCGGCGATGGTCTCCGCGTCAACGGAGCCGGGGATGGCAATCATATCCAGCCCCACGGAGCAAACGCTGGTCATTGCTTCCAGCTTTTCCAGCGTCAGCGAGCCGGTGCGGGCCGCGTTGGCCAGTTCCTGGTCTTCGCAAACCGGAATAAAAGCCCCGCTCAACCCGCCGACGCTCTGGCTGGCAAAAGAACCGCCTTTTTTCACCGCGTCGTTGAGCAGGGCGACAATCGCCGTTGAACCGGGCGCGCCAATCGCATCGACCCCCAAAATGCGGAGAATCTCCCCCACGCTGTCACCCACGTTGGGTGTTGGCGCCAGCGACAGGTCCACCACCCCAAACGGCACACCCATTGCCTCGGCTACCCGCCGGCCTATCAGCTCGCCACAGCGGGTCACCCGAAAGGCGGTCTGCTTGATTTCCTCGGCCAGGTCATGCAGGCCGGGCAGTTTACTGCCGGCCTGGGCCAGGCGGCGTTCCAGGGCACGGGCCACCACCCCCGGCCCGCTGACCCCCACATTGACCACCACCTCGTGCTGTCCCAGCCCGTGGATGGCTCCGGCCATAAAAGGGTTGTCACCGGGCTGGTTGGTAAAGACCACAAACCGGGCCGCGGCAAAGCCGTCCTGGTCGGCGCTCTGTTCGGCCAGGGCCTTGATGGTCTGGCCCAGCAGGCTGACCGCGTCCATGTTGATGCCGTGCCGGGTGGAGCCAACATTCACCGAGCCGCACACCTTCTGCGTGGTGGAGAGGGCCTCCGGAATGGCGGCGATGAGTTCCCGGTCAACCGGACTCATGCCGCTTTCCACGTTGGTCGAAAAACCGCCGATAAAATCGACCCCTACCTCGTCGGCCACGGCATCCAGGGTGCGGGCAATCTGGATGAAGCCGTCCCGGTTGAAGCCGGCCCCCACGTAGGCCGCGGGGGTGATGGCAATGCGCTTGTTGACCACCGGAATGCCGTACTTCTCGCTGACCGCCTCGCAGGTGGGGGCCAGCGCACCGGCATAGCGGCGAATCTTGTCCGCGATGCGCCGGCACGTCCGGCTGACATCCCCGCCCCGGCAGTCCAGCAGGTTGATACCCAGCGTCACCGCCCGGACATCCAGGTGCTCCTTTTCTATCATTCCGACGGTGTTCAGAATCTGCTCAGAACGTATCATAGCTTATCTCGTTGGTGGCCTTGAAAATATCGTAATGCTGGAGGGTCATTTTTATCCCGGCCTGCCGGCTGAACGCTTTGAGCCGGTGGTGAACTGTTTCCCGCTGGGGGCAGTCGCTCAAATCAACCAGCAGAATCATCACAAACTGGTCATCCGCGGCGGAGGTGGAAATGTCGAGGATGTTGATGTTGTTTTCGGCGCAGAAGCGGGACACGGAAGCCACAAAACCCACCCGCCGTTTGCCGCTGGCGGTGAGAACGTAGGCCGCGGCGGACCGGTCGGGGTCGAGGGTGGGGTGGGCGTCCGGGGCCGGTTTGACGGCGATTTCCAGGGGGGTGGCGCTCCGGGAATCGACCGCGGCCAGGGTCTGTTTGATGGTGTCGGCGGTCACGTTAGAGGGGAAGGTGACCAGCAAAATCATGGTGAAATAGCCCTGCAGGACGCTCTGGCGCATATCCACAATTTCGCCCTGCAGGTTGGTCAGTGCGGTGGATACTTCAAATACAATGCCCACCCGGTCGCGCGACATCACCGTAATGATGAATGGCTGGCTGGACGTGGTCATATAACCCCCGGCAGATAAAGGATGAAGGATGAGGGCGGAAGGCGGAATACCCTGGAACTGCCGCCCTGCCTGGAGGATACTCCAATTCGGCGGGCAGGGCAA
>RFJV01000485.1 GCA_003694775.1 Chloroflexota bacterium
ACGATTTACAGTTGACCCCCTACGCCGCGCCGACAAACTTTTTCGCCAGCTCTGCCGCGGATGCCGCATTCGAGGCGTAGCCGTCGGCCCCTATCTGGTCGGCAAAGGCCTGGGTGACCGGCGCCCCACCGACCATGATTTTCACCTTGTCCCGCAGACCGGCCTCTTCCAGCGCCTTGATGGTCTGCTCCATCGTCCGCATGGTGGTGGTCAGCAAGGCCGACATGCCCACAATATCGGGGTTGAATTCCTTGACCGCCTGGACAAACGCCTCTGGCTCTACATTCTTGCCCAGGTCTTTCACTTCAAAGCCGGCGCCCTCACACATCATCCCCACCAGATTCTTGCCGATGTCGTGCAGGTCGCCCTTGACCGTGCCCAAAATGACCTTACCGACCATTTTGGCCCCGGTTTCGGCCAGCAGAGGCCGCAGGATGTCCATTGCCGCCTGCATGGCCCGTGCCGAGCGCAGAACTTCCGGCACGAACATATTCCCGGCCCGGAATTCTACCCCTACGTGGTCCATGCCGGGCATCAGCCCGTTGTCCAGCACTTGCTGAGGACTCATCCCCGAGGCCAGCGCGTCGTTTGTCAGGCCGACAATGTCCTTGTCGTTCCCCTCGATAACGCAGGCCGAAATCTTTTCTAGCAGGTCGCTCATGATAATTTTCCTCCTAAAGTTAGATATTGGATTTTCTTTTATAGATACTGTTTAATGGTCTGATGAAAATGGTGAATATGCTCCCGCATCCGCTCCCCCGCCGACACACTATCGCGCGCTTCGACGGCCTTCAGAATCTCACCGTGCGCCTCGATGTTGATGTCTTCCGGATGAATCCGGTTCAGCGCCAGGTGCCAGATACGGATAGACAGGTTGTAAAACTGCTCGAACTCCCGGTAGAGAAATTCGTTGCCGGTGCCCCTGGCCAGAAGCTGGTGCAGAAGCCGGTCCTGCTGAAGGAGCCATCGCTTATCTGGCTCAGGTCTGGCCTGACATTGGGCTATCAGGCAGTGCATCTCGGCCATCATTTCGCCAGACATCCGTTCGGCGGCCAGACGGGCACACAGGCTTTCTATCTCTACCCGGACCTCAAAAATTTTCTGAAGGTCGGTCAGGCTGATGTCGGCGACAAACACTCCCCGCCGCGGGGCAACCTCTACCAGGTTTTCCGCCTGCAATCGCCGCAGTGCTTCCCGGATGGGGGTTCGTCCCAGGTTTAGCTCCTCCATCAGCCGCGCTTCCTGGATAATCGCCCCCGGCTGTAACTGCACTGTGACGATTCTTTCTTTTATCGAATGGTATGCTTTGTCCGCGTCGGTAATCGTCATGGGTGCCCCGCAGTCAGGTCTGTTTTACTTTCCGGCGGCTTTTTCCCGCTCCCGGTAAGCCTGAATCCAGCGCATACCGAATTCGTCCCGGCCCATAGCCAGGTCTGCCGCCAGAATGGCAATGCTGACCTCCGGCACCAGCGGGTTGGTGATGGGGCAGGTCAGCCCGGCATGAATGGCCATGGCGATGAAGGTGGCATTGATGTACTTCCGGTCCGGCATCCCAAACGAGATGTTGCTGGCCCCCATCGTCACATTGACTCCAAACTCGCGGACCACCATCTCAATGGTATCCAGGGCGACCCGCCCGGCGTTGCTGTCGGCGCCCATTGTCAGGGCCAGCGGGTCGATGACCACGTCTTCCGGGCCGATACCCAGCTTGCCCGCCCGCTCGATAATCTTTCCGGCAACCTTCAGCCGGGCCTCCGCCGAATCCGGAATGCCGTCGTCGTCCATGCACAGCCCAATAACCGCCGCGCCGTGCTCCTTAACCAGCGGCAGAACCGCCTCCAACGACCGCTCTTCGCCGTTGACGGAGTTTACCAGGGCCTTGCCCTCGTAAACCGACAGGGCCGCGGCCAGGGCCTCCGGGTCCGCGGTGTCGATACAGAGCGGAACATCGGTCACCTCCATCACCGTCTGCATGACCTGCTTGAGCAGGGCCGGCTCGTCCGCGCCGGGAACGCCGGCATTGACATCCAGAATGTGCGCGCCGGCGGCCACCTGGTCCCGGGCGTCCTGCCGCACCATGTCAAAGTTCCCTTCCTTCAGCGCGGCCAGCACTTTCTTGCGTCCCGTGGGGTTAATCCGCTCCCCAATGACAACGGTGGGGTTGTTTCGATTAATTTCTACCGTTTTTGTTTTGGAAGATACCACGGTGGTTAAATCTTTTGCCATGTTTCACCTCTCAATGGTTTGTTGGTTTATCGGTCCGCGGCCTCAGCTCAAACCTGTCCGGTCGAACCGCGGCCGCGGCCGGCATTACCCTGTTTGGATTGACAATCCAGTCGGCAATCAACCGCCCGGTAACCGGGGCCAGACTAATCCCCGACCCTTCGTGTCCCGTCGCCAGGTAAAAGCCGGGAACTGCCTCAACCGGCCCAATCAGCGGCAAATGGTCGGGACTCCAGGGCCGGAGGCCGGCGTAACTGCGGATGGCCGGTACTTGCGCCAGACCGGGCAAAAAGCGCAGTGCCCGGCGGGCAATGGCCTGCACCACGGTGAGAGACACGCTCCGGTCAAAGCCGGCAAACTCCCGACTGCTCCCCAGCAGAATGGTTCCCGCCGGCGTCTGTTCTGCCACCAGGGCGACCTGCACCCCCTCGGCGGCTGTTTGCACCGTGCTGACATAGCCGCCTTCCAGCAAAGGATGGTGAATGAACCCCGGCGCACGGGCGGTCACCAGAATATGCCCCTTGCGGGGGCGGATGGGCAGGTCCAGATTGACCAGCCGGGCCAGGCTGTTGCTCCACACTCCGGCGGCACAAACAACCCGATGGGTGGCAAAATCGCCGGCCTGGGTCGTCACACCGGCAATCTCCTCCCCGCGGCGCCGGATACCCGTCACCGCCGCGCCCTGGTGAACGGTGGCCCCCTGCCGGCGGGCCGCGGCCACCAGGGCCAGGGCCGCCCGCCGGGCATCAATCTGCGCATCATCCGGAAAGAATACGCCGCCTGCCAGGTCTGGTGAAAGGGCAGGTTCCAGCTTCAGCAGGTCGGCCTGAGCCAGCGGCTCCGCCCGGATGCCCTGGGCCTGCATAGCGGCCGCGGTTTGCCGGCCTGCCTCCAGCCCGGCCTCGTCTTCTGCCAGCAGGACGGTTCCCCGGCGATGATACTCAAACGGCTCATCCAGCTCCTCCACCAGACCGGCCCACAGGGCCGTACTGGCCCGTCCCAAAATCAGTTCCGGGCCGGGCGACTTGTCCCACAGCAGGGTCAGGCTGTCGCAGGCGCGGGAGGTGCCGCTGGCAATGAACTGCCGCTCCACCAGGTGGACATCCACCCCGGCCCGGGCCAGGTAGTAGGTGCAGGCCGCGCCCACAATGCCGCCGCCAATCACCACCACATCCGCCGAACGGGTCATTCCACCCCCTCCGCGGCCACGGTTGAGAGCGGAACCGGCTTGAGCGGGGGACGCACCCGGAAAAAGCCGGCCTGCTCCACCGGACATCCGGTCTGGCTGGCGACCAACCGGGCCAGAATGGGGCCGCAGGTGCGCCCCTGGCACAATCCTTGTCCCACGCGGGTGGCCGTTTTCAGAGCGTCCAGGGTTCGCGCGCCCCGGTCGATGGCCTGCCGGACAGCGGCGGCGGTAACGCCCTCGCACCGGCAGATGGGGACATCACCAACGGCCAGCGCCGCCAGGAGCGGGTCGGGCGGACTCGACAGGGTGTTGAGCACTGCCGCAAACCGGTGCTGGCGCTGGCGGGCCTGCTTCAGCCGGGTAAGGTGGTGCGCCAGCTCCTGCCGGTCGACCCGCCCCAGATGGCAGGCCGCGCCCCAGGCCGCGGCTTCACCGGACAAGAGGGCGGCTTCGGCACCGGCTACACCGGCACATTCACCGGCGGCAAACAGACCGGGTACATCGGTGGCCTGGTGCTCGTTGACCAGCGGAACCCAGCCGCCCAGCGCCGGGGCATACCGGTGGGTACAGCCGGCCAGTTGAGTCAAATCCACGTTGGGGATAAACCCGAACCCGATGCCCAGCGCGTCAACGGGAATGGTTTCCTCCGAGCCGGAGACGGGGCGTCCCCGGCTGTCCAGCCGGGCTGTCACCACGGCTTCCAGGTGGTCACTGCCCAGCGCCCGCACCACTGCCCGCCGAAACCGGTACGGAACCCGCGCCCGGCGCAGGGCCTGAAGGTAGCGCCAACCTTCGCTCATTCTCCCGGTTTGCCCCCCCAGGGCCGGGCCAAACCGCATCCACTGCCGCGGCGCGGAAGATTCCAGCACAGCCACCGGCGGCAGACCGTGGGATATCAGGGTATAGGCCGCGGCCAGCAAAAGCGGCCCGCTTCCGGCCAGCAGAATTTTCTGCCCCGGTAAAACCCGGTGCGCCTTGACCAGCACCTGGATGCCGCCGACGGTCATCACGCCGGGGAGCGTCCAGCCGGGAAAGGGAAGCGCCAGCTCCCTGGCGCCGGTAGCGGCGATGACCGTGGCCGCGTCGAGGGTCAGTGGACCCTGCGGGCGGTGCAGGTGCAGACGATTCTTTTCGCTGTGCCAGACGACCGTTTGCCAGTAGGTGGTAATCCCCGCCGACGGCAGGGAGCGAAGCAACGCCCGCCCCTGCCGTTCGGCAGGTGAGGAGAGGGTATCGGCGAACGCCTCGCCTTTGAGGTACTGTCCGCCAGGCTGGATATACTCGTCGATGAGGACCACCTTGACGCCCAGCCGGGCCGCGGTCACTACGGCAGATAATCCCGCCGGGCCGGCCCCCACTACCGCCAGTTCAGCAAAGGGCATAGGGATGGTCCTTCTGGTTGTTAAGGTTCCGGTCCTGCTGTTCCATCATTCCCCCCGCTTCCGCTTCAGGCGGCGGCTTCTGCCCGCTCAACAACGGCATGCACCCGGCGGGCGACATCCTCCGGCAAAGGTTCGGGCCGGTGCCCGGCCAGGATGGCTTCGACCTTTTCTGCGGCCCGTTCGGACAGGGTTTTGCCGCCTTTTTCCAGCCAGCCTTCGTAATTGTTCCGCTCAAACAGGTCGGGATACCAGCGTTCGCGGAAATGTTCAAAGGTGTGGTCCTTGTCGATGTAGAAGCCGTCGGGGCCGACTTCGTCAATCAAATCCAGGCACAGGGCCTCGTCGCTCACATCCACCCCTTTGACAAAATGTTCCAGCCAGTTGACGATTTCGTCGCAGATGGTGAGCTGGACCAGAGAGCCGGTGAGACCGGATTCCAGGTAGCCGAGGTCGTGGATGATGTTGCCGCCGGCGAGGACATCGGTCATCAAGGTGAGGGCCGCTTCGGCGGCGGCCTGCTGGTCTACGGTTTTGGACTCGCTGACGCCGGCCAGGGCGAACATGGGCAGGCCGAGCCAGTGGCCGTAATCCAGAACCATGGCCCGCTTGTCGGGGTCGGCGTAGGGCTGGACGGTGGTCCGCATGTCGAGCATATTGCCGCCCCAGCCGGGCATAATGAACGGTGTTCCCTCCCGCTTAAGCTGGGACAGGACCAGGCCGGTCAGCACACCGGTTTGGGCGACAACCATTGCCCCGGCCGGTGTGACCGGCGCGGTTGCGCCGCCCTGCGTGGAGGGAATGTAGGTCGCCGGGAGGCCTTTTTCGGCCATGTAAAGCAGTTTCTGGACGGCCTCCTCGTTGTGGATGAGTCCGGTGGTGACGTTGATGTAGGGGGCCACAAAGGGCCGCTGGCGCAGGGCCTCAGCGCCGCCGGCAACAATTTCGGCCATTTCTACGGCATCAACACAGCCGGAAAAGTCGGTGGTGACGAAGATGATGGGCTTGGTGGTGTAGTTGAGCATCGCCTCCATTTCGTACCGGTCGAGGACGGCCTGCTCTACGTCGGAGGGGAGGAACATGCACATCACAAAGTCGATGTTGGGCAGGGCGTCGGCAACGGTCATGCCGTCTACGATGTCCTGCAGGACAGCCGTCCGGCGCTCGTTGGTGCGGTGGTCGATGATATAGAGGCAGTCGGAGCCGGGTCCGAAGAAACTGCGGTAGCCTTCGACGGGCATTACCGGTTCGCCGTGCCGGTTGTAAAGGGTGACCCGCTTGGGCACGGTGCTGAGGGCTTTTTCCACCAGACCGGCGGGAATGCGCACCCGGTTGCCGTCGGAGATGGAGGCGCCGGCCTTTTTGAGCAGGTCCAGCGCTTCCTGCTCGTAAATGCGGACGCCTGTCCGTTCCAGCACCTGCAAACAGGCCCAGTAGATTTTCTGGCACTGCTGGTCGGACAGCCGGCGGAACTGGGCACTCTGGTAAGATACATCGTTACTGCGAATATGGGAGGGCATAGAATGTCTCCGTTAAATTAGTTTGGGAGTTTGGGAGTTGGGGAGTTGGGGAGTTAGTGAGTTGGAGAGTTTAGATACGTTATTCTCCAATCTCCAATCCCCAATCTCTAATCTCTACTCCCGAATTTCTCCGTCATCCGGCGGTAGAACTGGGCAAAACCACCGGGGTAGAAAATCATCACCAGGATGAGCAGGAGACCGTAGATGATGAGATGCAAGCCGGGCAGGTCGGACAGGTTGGAGCGAAGCCATTCGATGATGAAGATGAAGGGGAAGGCGATAAAAGCCCCACCCCAGATGCTTCCGCGTCCGCCAATGTAGGCAATTGCCAGGACTTCCACGGTTCGGGAGGTGAGCATAATCTGGGGGGTAAGAATACCGAAGTAATGGGCGTAGAATCCGCCCAGCCAGCCGGCAAAGGTGCACTGCACTGTAAAGTTGAACACCCGGTAGTAGGTAGGATTGACCCCGGAAGCACGGGCCGCGTCCAGGTTCTGTCCGATGGCTTTGAAGGCCAGTCCGTAGTGGGAGTTGATAATCTTTTTCAGGATGATGTAGGTAATGAGCATCATCGTGGCGATGATGTAGTAGTAGGGCAGGTTCGAGGAGGTCTCCAGCAGGGTGGGGGTGTTCAACCCCAGGGGGCCGCGGGTCAGGTCTACCAGGTTGCGGGCCAGGCCCATCAAGGCCAGGCCCACAAACCAGGCCATCACCGCGGCAAAGATACCCCGGAGACGCAGGGTAATCACGCCCAGCACAAACCCAATCAGCCCGGCGGGAATGGCTCCGATAAAGATGCCAATCCAGGGCGACAGGCCAAAATTGACCGCCAGCAAGGCCGACGTATACGCGCCGACACCAAAGAAAGCCGCAAACCCAAAATTGACGATATTGATGTAGCCGGTGGTGAAGTCAAAGGCAATGGCCTGTGCCCCAATGAGCGCGGCACTGACCAGCCACCGGAGCAGGTACTCCTCGTTAAACGGCGGGATGAACGGGAGCAAAAAAAGCAGAATAATAGAAACCAGCCCCATCTTTGAGAATCCCAGGTATTCCCAGAAGGCCCAGAACGGATGAATAGATGTTCCGGCGGCGGGCTGACTTTTTTCTGTTATGGCAGGAGAGGTGCTTTCCGGCATGGTTGACTCCTCTAACTAAAGGTTGAAGGTTAAAGGTTGAAGGTTGAAGGTTAAAGGGTGAAGGGTGAAGGGTGTAAGTTCTGAGTCTTACTGCTCCAGGATACCCTTTACTTCACTTCCGAACAGGCCGGAAGGCTTGAAAATCAACATCACAATGATGATGGCCGTGGGAATCACATCTTCCCAGCCAACGCCCACGTAGTAAGAGGTCAGGGTCTGCAGAAGGGCAACGATAAAGCCGCCCACCACCGCGGCAGACACGTTCCCCAACCCCACCAGAATAACCACGTACCAGGCCACATACAGCGGTTTCAGTCCGGCGGAGGGATAGGCGGGGAAGATAAACAGCAGGCTGGCCCCGGCCATTGCCGCCAGACCGGCGCTCAAGGACAGAGTCAGGAGCTGGATGTTGTTCAGGTTA
>RFJV01000072.1 GCA_003694775.1 Chloroflexota bacterium
CTCTGCCAGTTTTGCCATCCGGGTAGCCACCTGCACAGCTAACTGGCTGTTCGGACCGCCGGCCACCGGCACCAGCACCGCCCGCAGAGGGCGGTACTTCCGGTACCGCACCACGGCAATATCTGCCGGTGGATTGTTGACAATATCATCGATGACACTGCCGAAGGCCTTGCCCGCGGTGTTGGTGTAGCCGGGCCAGCCCAGCACAATGAAATCGCTGGCGTTTTCGGCCACGGTTTTGCGAATAGCCATTGCCACATCCCGGCCCAGCCGAATCATCGTATGGACCGGCACCTCGAACTGCCGCGCCTCCTCGATGACCTTTTCCAGCGCCTCGCGGCCTTCCCGCAGAAAGATGCGCCCCTCGCTCAGGCTCAACTGCGGCGGCACGCGGGCCACATTCAGGGCCAGCACCTCGCCATCGCGCTGTTTTGCCAGCACCGCGCCGATGCGGCCCAGAATGTGCGCCTGTCCCTCGGTGGCTACCGGAACCAGCACCGAGTAATCCTTGCTGACCAGCACCTCTTCCATCAGGATTTCCTTGGGCTTCTCCATCTCCTCTACGCGGGCAAAATAGCCCCAGTACAACAGCATCCCCGCCGCAATCCAGCCAATGGCCACATACCAGCCAATCGGGCTGAAGGTATAGAGAAAAATCGCCAGCGCGGTCATCGCCAGGATGGCAATGATAGGGATGACCGGGAAGAAGGGAGTCATAAAGCCTCGCTCCAGGTCGGGCCGGCGCAAACGCAGGCGCATCACCGACACGTTCACCTGGATGAACAGAAACAGGAACATCAGGTCCGCGGCCGCGGCCACATCCTCAATCGGCAGGGACCAGGCCATCGTCCCAATCAGCACGCCAGAGAGGATGACCGCCCAGTACGGTGTATGCCGCACCGGGTGTACTCTGGCAAAAATCTTGGGCAGGTTCAGGTCCCGGCCCATCGCAAAAGAGACGCGGGAGGAGGAATAGGTGGTGGCAATCAGCGCCGACATGGTCGAGGCCAGGGCGCTGATGAGCAGGATGATGGCCCCAAACGGCATCACCTGCGATGCGGCTTCTACAATCGCCACTTCGCCCTTTTCTCCCAGGAACTGGTAGGTGCGCATCCCTTCCGGCGGTGTGATTGCCCCAATCGCCACAAAAGCGACCAGCATGTAAATCAGCACCACAATGCCGATACTGATAAAGGTGGCCCGCGGCAGGTTTCGCTTGGGGTCTTTAATTTCCTCGCCAGACTGGGCGATGATTTCGTATCCCTCAAAGGCGATGAAAGTCAGCCCCATGGCCACCAGCACCCCGGTCCAGCCGTTGGGCAGAAAGCCTTCGGTAAAGCGGGTCGTCCAGCCCTCCGGGTGCTGGAACATAGCGACCAGACCAAAGCCGCAGAACAGGCCCAGAATAATCACCTTGGTAATAGTCACGATGTTGCCCACCGTACCGGTTTCCGATGCACCGCGGTAGTTCAGATAGGTAAAAGCGATGACAATGAAGGTCATAAAGCCCAGCTTCAACTGCTCCGGCGACAGGCCAAAGTCGGGCATGCCGGCCATCAGGTACAGCTCGGTGGCAAAGCGGCCAAAGGCCAGGGCATACAGACTGCCGGCAACGGCGTGGGCAAACCAGCTCATCCAGCCGCCCAGAAAGCCCATCGTCCCACCCAACGCCTCTTTGACCCACAAATAGCCGCCGCCCGCTTCGGGGAAGGCGGAGCCGAGTTCGGCGTAGGCCATGGCGGTCAGCGAGGCAATGATGCCGTTCAGCAAGAAGGCCAGCACCAGGGCCGGACCGGCCGCACCCGCGGCCACACCGGTCAGCACAAAAATGCCGGCCCCAATCATCGCCCCAACGCCAATCATGGTCACGTCGAACAATCCCAGGTCACGGCTTAGCGTTACAGCATGTTCGTCACTCATCGGTTTTTTTCCTTTCTGGTCAGGTGACTGTATGCAGATACGGCAGAGGCACAGATGCCGGTGCACGGCTAAAATGATACTCCATTTTCCGGGTTTCCTCAAACTCGGTGAAGGGAAGAATTTGCGAATTTGCGAATTTACGAATTTGCGAATTTGCGAACTCACGGTTCGCCCAAATTTTTTCCAGTTCAGAAAATTTGGGCCACGGGTGATGGATTTCTGCCATCGACATTCAAACGTCAGGCTAAACGGTTCAAGAACATAAAAATATCCTCAAACTGAGGCTTGGAGGGCGCTTCAGCGTCCTTAAGCCATTCAGCCCGGCGTTTTTAACGCTGGGCCAACTGCGCTGTCCATTCTGTCCATTCGTGATTTCGTCCATTCGCATTTTCGTGCTTTTCGTGTTTCTCGTGTTGGTGCTATACTTGGATGTTATCTATTCAGCCGGCCGCGAATTTTTCACGAATACACAAATTTACGAATGGACGAGCGGACGTAAAATGTACCAGGGAAAAAGCCGGTTCCCGGAACAGCTTGCAAAATCTGAGCAGTTACGTCCTGCTTACCCGTACTGCCGGCGACGTTAGTTATTCGTGAATTCGTGTTTTATTCGTGGACGGCTGAATAAATACCTTGGATGTTATGCGCCAAAAAGCCATCCTTCTCTCAATGCTCGTTGCCATCCTGGCCGTCATAGCCGCCGGATGGTGGCTGTGGCCCGCCGGTCGCCCCCTGCGCCGGGCCGACCGGCTCCGGCTCGCCTTTGCCTCCGACCGGGCCAACAGCGGCGACCTCTTCGCCCTGGATTCCGCCGGCCGGCTGGTCAACCTGACCCGCCATCCCGCGGCAGACTGGGAACCGGCCTGGCGACCTGACGGGCAAATACTGGCCTTTACCAGCCACCGGAGCGGCAACAGCGACATCTGGTTGCTGGACCTGGCCGGCTGGTCGCCCGGCGAGGACGGCCCGCCCCCGGAACGGCTGGTCAACCTGACCCACCATCCGGCCTGGGACTACAGCCCGGCCTGGTCCCCCGACGGGCAGAGCATTGTGTTCGTGTCGGAGCGGGACGGCGACCCCGAAATTTTCATCCAGAACATCAACGAGCCGGACGCGGTTCAGCTTACTTTCAACCGCGAAACCGACCAGTTCCCCACCTGGTCGCCCGATGGGCGCTACATTGCTTTTGCCGCGGTGCGCGGGGGCGCGGCAGAAATCTACCGCATCCGCCCCGACGGAACCGGCGAGGAGCGCCTCACCCCGCCCGGACGGCAGGGAAGCTACCCCGCCTGGTCGCCCGACGGCCAGCGCCTGGCTTTTGTCAGTTGGGATGAGGAGCACCGGGCCGGCATCTACGTGCTGGCGGCAGACCGGTCGGTCGGGGAGCCGCGCTTTACCGCCTCTGCCTGGCTGGGCAACCTGCACTGGTCCGCCGATGGAAGCTGGCTCACCTTTACCGGCTGGCAGGACGGCAGTCACGAGGTGTACGCCCTCCCCGCGGATGGCACCGGGCCGCCGGTTCGTCTCTCGGCTCATCCGGCCTGGGACGACGGTCTGGTGCTCAACCCGGCCTATCCTTTCCAGCCCGACCCGCTCCCGCCCGCCGCGCCGGCTCCCCCGGCCTCTCCCGCGGCGGGTGGTCTGGCCGCGGGCGTCAACCTGGCTGACCTCAGCTCCGCCTACCTGGTAAACGACCTGGGCGCAGGCTGGGCCAAGGGGTATGTCAACTGGGCCACGGTGGAGCCGGAGCCGGGCCAGTTCCGCTGGATAGACCCGGACAACGTGGTCAAAGCCTTTGGCGACCGCGGCCTGCACATCCTCCTGCGGGTGCACGGCACGCCCGCCTGGGCCAGACCGGAAGGCACGCCCCTCAGCTTCCCCCCCACCGACCCGGATGCCTTTGCCCGTTTCCTCACCCGTCTGGCGGCGCGCTACCGGGGCCGGGTAGCCGCCTATGAAATCTGGAACGAACCCAATCTCAACTACGAGTGGGGCAACCAGCGCCCCGACCCCGCGGCCTATGCCGGCCTGCTCAAAACCGCCTACACCGCCATCAAGCAGGTCGACCCGCAGGCCGTGGTGGTCAGCGGGGGGCTGGCGACCACCGGCGGCGGCTCCGACACAGCCTACGGCGACCTGGATTTTCTGCACGGGATGTACCAGGCCGGGGTGCGGGGCTATTTCGACGCCCTGGGCAGTCACCCGTACGCCTACGGTCTGCCGCCCGATACCTCCCACCCCGACGGCCTGTCCTTTGACCGGGTGCTGGCCCAGCGGCAGGTTATGCTGGCCTACGGGGATGATTCGCCCATCTGGATTACCGAGGTGGGGTGGGTTCTGCAATCCCACTGGGACCTGGGGGAACACGCGGCCATCGGCGTGAGCGAGGCCCAGCAGGCCGAGTACCTGGTTCGGGCCTACCAGAAAGCCGGCAGTGAATGGCCGTTTGTGCAGGCATTTTTCATCTTCAATCTTGATTTTAGCCTGGCCCCGTGGTATCTTTCCGCGGAACCTATGCGCTGGTATGCCATCCTCAACCCCAACCGCACCCCCAGACCGGCGTACACATCTCTGCGCCAGATTCTACACCATAACGAACAGGGAAATTAGCCATGCGAATTGTAGTAAAAGTAGGCACCAATGTACTGCGCGCCGGCACGGAGCGCATCAGCCGCCCCCGGCTGGTCGACCTGGCCCGGCAGATTGCCGCCCTGCGGCAGGAAGGCCACGAACTTTTGCTGGTCTCCTCCGGGGCTATTTTTGCCGGACGGGAACTGCTGGGTGTGTCACCGAGCCGGAAAAAAGACATCCCCTACAAGCAGATGCTGGCCGCAGTGGGACAGGGCCGGCTGATGGCCCTCTACCAGCAGATTTTCGACCTGTACGGCCTGACCGTCGGGCAGGCCCTGCTTACCCGCGCCGACCTGGCTAACCGTACCCGCTACCTGAACGCCCGCAACACCCTGCTACAGCTTCTGCTTCACGGGGTGGTGCCCATTATCAATGAAAACGATGCCGTCGCGGTGGACGAAATCAAGTTTGGCGACAACGACAACCTGTCGGGGCTGGTGGCGAACCTGATTGATGCCGACCTGCTGGTCATCCTGACCGACCAGCCCGGCCTGTTCACCGCCGACCCGCGCGCCCATCCCGATGCGACCCTCATCAAGGAAGTCCCCCTGATTGACGACGAAATCCGGGCTATGGCCGGCGGGAGCAGTGGCGACATCGGCACGGGGGGGATGGTCACCAAGATACAGGCCGCGGAGCTGGCGACCCGCTCCGGCACGGAGGTGGTCATTGCCCCCGGCAGTGAGCCGGATGTTATCCTGCGGGTGGTGCACGGCGAACCGCTGGGCACTCATTTCCCCACCCGGCTCAACCGGGTAGAAAGCCGCAAGCGCTGGATTCTGGCCGAGCCGCCGCGCGGCCGGCTCATCATCGATGCTGGCGCGGTGCAGGCGCTGGTGGAAAACGGCAAGAGTCTGCTGGTGGTCGGCGTGACCGCGGTCGAAGGCCGGTTCCGCCGGGGAGATACCGTCCGTATTGTCGGGCCGGACGGGGCGGAGATTGGCCGCGGTATTGCCAGCTACAAGGCCGAAGACCTGGAACGGATAAAAGGCAAGCACTCCCGCCTGATTGCCGACATCCTGGGCTTTGATTACGGCCCCACCGCGGTGCACCGCGACAATCTGGTGCTGAACAGCCCCTACGTGGAGGCAAGCCTGCAGTGACCGAGC
>RFJV01000486.1 GCA_003694775.1 Chloroflexota bacterium
CGGCGGTAATCCATCCCCCTGTCAGGAACAGGCCGTCAATTCAGGCCGAATAATTTTTGCCGTAGGACGATATGAATGTCGTCGTACTTAGCAGTATCGCTCGTGGCGGTCGTTATTCGTGTATTCGTGTTCTCATTCGAGGACGGCTGAGATACCAAGATACCAGAAAACCGGCCAAAAACAAAACAGAGCCGGCCTGGACGCCGGCTCTGCCGATGGTCGATTCATTTGTTTTTATGCCGCGACCTGCTGTTTATTGGCTTCCTCTTCCATCAACTGGCGGCGCAGAATTTTGCCCACCATTGATTTGGGCAGTTCGTCGCGGAACTCCACGTAGCGCGGCACTTTGTACTTTGCCAGTCCCTGCCGGCACCATTCGATGATTTCCTCTTCGGTGGCGGTTTCGCCGGGTTTGAGGACCACAAACACCTTGGCCCGCTGGTCGGTGCCGCCAACCGGCACACCGATGGCCGCGGCTTCCAGAACTTTGGGATGCTCATACAGCCGTTCCTCGATGTCGCGGGGATAAACGTTGAACCCGCCCGCGGCCAGAATCATATCCTTTTTGCGGTCCACAATGCGGAAGTAGCCATCTTCGGTCATTTCGGCGATGTCGCCGGTGTGGAGCCAGGTTTTGCCGTCGGCGTGGGTACGCAGGGCGTTGGCCGTTTCGGTGGGCATGCCCCAGTACCCCTTCATCACCTGCGGGCCGTGAATGCACAGCACCCCGGCCTGCCCTGGCCCCAGTTCGTCTTCCTCGGTCAGCGGGTCAACAATTTTGACATCCGTATCCGGCAGAGGCAGGCCAATCGTTCCGATGCGCCCGCCGCTCCCCACCGGATTGGCATGCGTGACCGGCGAGGTTTCGCTGAGGCCGTAGCCTTCCACCAGCGTACCGCCGGTAATGCGCTGGAACTCCTCCTGCACTTCCGCGGGCAGAGGGGCCGCACCGCTGATGCAGATGTTGATGGACTTGATGTCGTACTTGCCGGCCCGCACGTCGGGATGGTTGTTGATGGCATTGTAGAGTGTGGGCACACCGGGGAAAATGGTGGGCCGGTGCTTGTTGATGGCCGTCAGCAGGTGGTCAAAATCGCGGGGATTGGGAATCAGCACCATCGCGTGCCCGCCGAACAGAGACAGGTTCATGCAGACGGTCATGGCGTAGCTGTGGGTCAGCGGCAGGGCTGTCAGGTTGACCTCCGGGTTGTCGCCGTTGCTCTTGCCGATGAGCCAGGCGGAGGACTGCAGGGCATTGGCCACCACGTTGAAATGGGTTAGCTGGGCGCCTTTGGGGACACCGGTGGTGCCGCCGGTGTACATCAGCACCGCGGTATCATCCGGAGCAATCTCCACCGCCTGCGGCGACGCGGGCGCGTCGGCCAGAAAATCCTGAAGCCAGACCGTGTTGGCATCGCCGGAAATATCCACCCGGTGGCCGCCTTTTTTCTCCTTGGCCAGGGTGAACAGGGTTTTGAGCAGACCGGGGAAATATTCCTTGATGTTGGTAACGATGACATGCTGGAGCGAGGTTTGCTGGCGCACCTGCCGGACATTGGGATACAGCAGGCTGAGCACCACGGCAAACCTGGCCCCGGAATCGTTGAGCTGATGCTCCAGTTCGCGCGGAACGTACAGAGGGTTGCAGGGCACCACAATGCCCCCGGCCCGGAGAATGCCGTAATAGGCAATTACGTACTGGGGGCAGTTGGGCATATACACCGCCACCCGGTCGCCCTTCTGCAGACCCAGCTTCTGCAGGCCGGCGGCAAACCGGTCGACCAGGGCGTCCAGCTCCCGGTAGGTCATTTTCCGGTGCTGTTCCCCCAGCACCGGGGCCAGCCCGCCAAAAATCAAAGCCGTGTTGTTGGGGTAGCGGCGGGTGCTCTGCCGCAAAAAATAGTCCACCGGCTCCGACGGATATTCCAGCGATGTTGGTACGTTGGGGTCATAATGCTGGTGCCACACTCTCGGTTCCATGGGTTGCTCTCCTTATGGTATGGAGTTGGAGAGTTGGTGAGTTGAAGAGTTTGTGAGTTGATGAGTTGGTGAGTTGGTGAGTTAAAGAGTTGGTGAGTTGATGAGTTAAAAGGCTGAAGGTGTTATAGTGATTCATCTCCAATCTCCCAATCTCCAATCTCCTAATCTCCAATCTCCCAATCTTCTAATCTCCAATCTCCCAATCCGGACGGGTCTCTCCCCCTGACTACCTTGTAATAACACCAACTGTCAGGAAAAGTTACATGGAAGCAAGCGTGTGAGCGGAGGAATCTTCCTTGAGTGAATCCAGCACCGCCAGAATCTCCCGGTTGGGGGGAATGTCTCGCATCGAGGCGGCGTAGTGCCGGTAGCGCACCTGCCCGTTTTTGTCGACCACCACCAGCGCGGGCATGCGGCCCAGCCGGAGCAGTTTTACCTGCTGGCCGTACAGCCGGGCCACGCGGTGGGTCGGGTCGGGCAGGCCCACGAAGGGTAAAGACTCCTTCTGCCAGTATTGGGCAAAGGCGGAGGCGTCATCCGGCCCTGTGACCAGCACCTCGGCCTGACGGTCAACAAACTGCTGGTAATCCTGGCGCAACTGCGCCATATGCCGCCGGCAGAATGGTCAGGCAAAACCGCGGTTGAACACCAGCACCACGTGCTTTTGGCCTCGGTAGTCCGACAGGCTGACCTGCCGGCCTGAGACATCGGTCAGCGTGAAGTCCGGGGCAATGAGCGTCTCAGTCTGGGTCATTGTTTCCTCCGTGAGATAGTTTACGAGTTTATGAGTTTATGAGTTTGCGAGTCAGGTAGTTGGGTAGTTTTGGACAAAAGACAGAAACCGTTTCTGTGTGGCCGGGGTGCGGGCGTAAAAACGGCAGAACACCCGTCCCCCCTCATCCACCAGGTTGAAACTGCAGGTCAGGCCGTTTTTTCCGGGCCGGGTCAGGGCCAGAATCTCCACGGTGGCCCCCACCCGCAGATGGAGATTGTAAGCCGGGTCAATCCAGTTCAGCCAATCCCCCCGACGAGAGGCCAGCCCACCGGGCACGGTCACTTCGGCCACGCCGTTCTGATTGCGGACCAGCACCATCACCCGCGCCCACCCAAAAATTTCCGCCAGCACCTCATCCAGCAGACCGGCCTCCAGCCGCCACACCCCCTCCGACAGCGCGGCCAGCGCGTCGGCCTCGGTACAGCCCACCGCGGCGGCAATATCGATAGCGCGGGCGCGGGGATGGTCGGCCAGGTAAGCCTTGACGGCAGAGACTGGATTCATCGCTTTAATCCGCCGTTGCCGCCAGGGCATCGATTTCGGCGCGGGAGGAAAGCACCTGCCGGATGCGCCCATCCTGCATCTGGATAACCCGGTCTACGTAGCGGCACATGCGCAGGTCGTGGGTCACCATCACCCCGGCCAGCCGGCGGGCGTGAATCAGCTCGGCAAACACCGACACCACCTGGATGGCCCGTTCCGTGTCCAGACTGGCGGTAGGTTCGTCGGCCAGCACAATGTCCGGATTGTGGATGATGGAGCGGGCAATAGCGACCCTCTGCTGTTGGCCGCCAGAAAGCTGGGACGGCTTGCTGTTCAGCCGGTCGCCCAGCCCCAGTTTGACCAGCAGGTCGCGGGCCTGCTGGCGCTCCTGCCGTCCATCGCGCCCGTTCACCTTGAGCATCAGCTCGACATTCTCCAGCACGCTCAGGTAGGGCACCAGATTACTGCTCTGAAACGTAAAGCCGATGTTCTGCCGGCGGAAGCGCGTCCGTTGACTGTCCGACATCCGCTCCAGCGGCTGTCCGTTGATAACGATACTGCCGCCAGAGGGGGTCAGCAAACCGGCCAGCATGGCCAGCATGGTGGTCTTGCCAGACCCGCTGGGGCCAACCAGGGCTACAAACTCCCCGGCTTTGATAGAAAGGGACACCTCGTCCACGGCTTTGATGGTGCTGTTCTGCACCTGGTATGTTTTACTGACCATACAGGTTTCCAAAATATTCATTTTCTTTCCTTAAGACGCCAGACCGAGCGCGGTCAGGGGTTCAATTTTCAACAGCATCCGCAGAGAAACCAGGCCTCCCAGCGGGCCGATAATCAGCAGAGATGATACCGCGGCGATAACAGATTGCGGCGTAAACACAATAGGAATAGATACAGGGAAGTTAAGCGCCAGCAGAAGGGTCCCGGCCCCGCCCAGGGCTACACCGGCCAGGGTGATGGCCACAATCTGGAACAGCAGGGCCAGGCCGATGGTCAGGCTGGAAATGCCGATGGCCTTGAGCATCCCCACCTGGGCCGCTTTCTGCAGAGCCTGAATCTGGAAAAATCCACCCACAACCAGCATCCCAATCAGCAGGGTAAAAAGGCGCTGGGTATTGAGGGTGCTTTGCTGGGCCTGGTAGCCGGGGGTGGCCTCGTAGGCCGTTGGCAGGTCAAC
>RFJV01000487.1 GCA_003694775.1 Chloroflexota bacterium
CTGCTGACCCCGGCCTACTTTTTCAATGCCCACGATGCCCGGCACAGCGTTTTCTTCCTGGTAGAGTTCGACCAGACCTTCCGCGATGGCTATTGGTGGCCCCGCTGGGCGCCGGATTTTGCCTTTGGCTACGGCTACCCCCTGTTCAACATGTACGCGCCGCTGGCCTTTTACGCCGCGGAAATGCTTCACCTGCTGGGGCTGGGCTTCACCGCCGCGGTCAAAACAATGTACGTTCTGGCGACCATCGCCGGCGGGGTATCGATGTACGGCTTTACCCGCCGGCTCTTTGGCCCGACCGGCGGTCTGCTGGCGGGGCTGGTGTATGTGTATGCCCCTTTCCACCTGGTGGAGATTTTTGTCCGCAGTGCCTACGCCGAGTACGTGGCCCTGGCCCTGGCCCCGCTGGTTTTCTGGGCCTTTACCGAACTGGTCGCCGCGCCGTCGCCGCGGCGGCTGGCCGCGGCGGGTCTGGCTTACGGCCTCCTGGCCCTGACCCACCACACCACTTTCTTCACCTTCAGCCCGCCGTTGATGGTCTACATCCTATACCTGGTGCTGGCCCGCAGTGGTCTGCGCTGGCGGCCTCTGGCCCGGCGGGCATTTTGGGCCGCCGGCGCCGGACTGACCGGCCTGGCGCTGGCCGCGGTCTATCTCCTGCCGGTGCTGGTCGAAACAAAATACATCAAAATTGAACAGTGGACCAGCGGTAGCTACAATTACCTCCAGCATTTTGTGTACTTTGCCCAGCTTTTTCTGCCGGATTGGGGGTACGGCTACGCCGGTCCCGGTTTGCTGGATGATTTTTCCTTTCAATTGGGCATTGTGGTGTTTGCGCTGTTTGTATTCGCCACCACCGCCATCCTGAGAAGCCGCTTCCCCCACCGCGGCACCGCCCTTTTCTTTTTGCTGACCACCATCGCCGCGGTCTGGCTGATGTCGCCGCTGGCCCGTCCGGTGTGGCAGGCCATCCCGATTGCCTCGCTGGTGCAGTTTCCGTGGCGACTGCTGGGCCTGACCATGTTTTCGATGGCGGTTGTCTCTGCCGCCCTGCTGGCCGGGCACGGTCAGAAAGACTCCCTGCCCGCAGAGCCCCTGCTCCTCCTGCTGGTGGTCGGGCTGGCCTCGTTTGCCTACACCCTGCCCCAGTACACCGACATTCCCGCCTGGGCCGAAACCCCGCTGGCGGTGGTCAACTGGGACCGGGCCTCCATTGTGGACCGGGTGGGAATGGTCGCCGTAACCGAGGAACAGCCCCAGACCAGCCCGATGGAAGCCCAATACCTGAACGGCCAGCCGCTGACCGTGGCCGGCATCATCGCCGGCAATGGAACGGTGGAGACGCTCCACCACGGCGGCGCGTCGGACCGGGTGCGCGTGCAGGCTGACACGCCGGTGACGCTCCAGCTTTACACCTACGAGTACCCCGGCTGGCAGGTGTCGGTGGATGGGCAGGCGGTTGACCACCGCTTCGAGCCGCCCTACGGCCTGATGACGGTTGACCTGCCGCCGGGCGAGCACATCGTTGAACTGCGGATGGGGTCTACCCCGGCCCGGACCGCCGGCAGTTTGATAAGCTGGCTGGCTGTGGTTGGCATTGCCGGTGCACTGGTGTGGGAGACGTGGCGATTGGCGATTAGAGATTAGAGATTGGAGATTGGAGATTGATGGCTGAATGTTCACACTGCGGGGCTGAATTAACCCGTCACGACACACGCTGTCCGGTGTGCGGAAAGGCGACCATCTACTACCACCGCCAGCGGCGATGTATGCACTGCGGCGCGCCGGCCGCGGCCCAGGCCGAAACCTGCCTGATGTGCGGCCGTCCGGTAGACCATCTGCCGCTGAGCCGGTCCATTTTCAGCGGGTCGTGGTTGGGCATTTTGCTGGGGGTGCTGATTGTGGTGGGGCTGGTGTTCCTGTTCTATTCCTACCAGACCGGCAGCCGCCAACCGGTCCAGGTTGCCGGGCAGACGCCGCTTCCTGCCGGTCTGCCCACGGCTACCCACACCCTGACCCCCACCCCCGGCCCAACCGCCACTCCGACCGCCACCCCGACTGCAACCATTACCCCCACACCGACCCCGCGAGTGCACGTGGTTTCTGCGGGCGACACCCTGATTTACATCGCCCAACTGTACGGCGTCGGCGTGGATGAGCTGATGGCGTTCAATGATATTGAAGACGCGCAGAGCCTGAAGGTGGGCCAGGTACTGCGGATTCCGCCCCTGCCGGGCCGGGCCGCGGCCGATACACCGGACAATCTGCCGCCATCGGTGGTGTACGTGGTGCAGGAGGGGGATACTCTGCTGGATATTGCCCTGCGGTACGGGACCACTATCGAGGGGATTGCGTCCGTAAACCCGGATGTCAATCTGGACCTGATTTTTCCGGGGCAGGAGCTGGTCATTCCCCTGCCCACTCCTACGCCGTCGCCCACCCCAACCGCCTCACCAACACCGACCCCCACACCGGGACCGCCCTATCCGCCGCCCGTCCTGCTCCGCCCGGCAGACGGGCAAACTGCGGCCGGGCCAGACCTGGTTTTTGCCTGGACTGCATCGGGACTGCTGGGGGAGGATGAGTTCTACGTTCTGCAGTTGGTCTGGCCCGATGGAACGCGGTCGGAGTACTGGACGCAGGCTACGTCCCAGCGAGTGGAGGTGCAGGGCCGGTCGGGTGTGGTGGAGTGGACGGTCGCGGTTCTGCGCCGGACCGGCACCGGCCCGGACGGCACGCCGGCAGGCGAAGTCATCACCCCCGGCCCGCCGCCCCATTCGGTGCGGGTGGGGGAGTGAGGCGCGCCGGTTAGATTCCTGCCGCAGGTCAGTCTTTAGGAAAGGTCGCCCCGGCCCCGCCACAGGTAAGTCAGCCTTGAATTGAAATTCAGGCTGTTATGACAAGTTTGCTGAAGCAGACTGTTGGGCCCAAGTCGGCTTTCCCTGTACCCGGAACGGGTGAGCCGACTTTTTGTAACAGCCCGGAAATTTACCTGTGTCCTTTGGGTATTTCGGGTCTATCCGCCACGCAAGCCCGGTATCCACAAATGAGTTAGCGTGGTCACGAGGCTAAGTTTATGTCTACTAAAAAAGAAACGCACCCACCAATGCAGGGCCTGGTACAGGGCCGGGCGGAGAGAGGGCTACTGCGGCCGATTCTGCCATTTGAGGGTGACTTCGTAGTTGGCTTCTACCCCAATTTTGCCGATGGCAAAGTTTCCGGCCTCGCCGGTGGTGGTCAGGCTGAACTTCACCTCGACCTCGTCGGCACGCAGGTCTTCCAGCTTGCGGCGCAGGGCCAGCGCCTGCCCGCGCACCGCCTCCAGGGCCGCCTCAAAGGTGCGCCCCGCCCGAACCACCGCCTCACCGACCCCGCGGTAGCTTCCGCCGGTCCCCTCCACTTCCGGCCCGGCAATCAAAATGATGCTGCCGTCTTCCAGTTCGTACTCGACATACGTCATCTGTTACACCTCCGGGGATGAATTGATAAACTGCAACCGGGCATTGGGGTGGGCATACAGGCTGTAGGCCAGCCAGGTGGTATC
>RFJV01000488.1 GCA_003694775.1 Chloroflexota bacterium
CCGGCGACCAGATTCGCCTGCGCGTGGGCCGCACCCGCCTGTCGCTGACCGGCGGGTCGTTCCAGGCTATGCTGGCCGTGGTCCGGGAGATTCCGGGCCGGCGGTTCAACCCCGATGAAAAGCTGTGGGAGATTCCCGCCGACGTGTCGCTGGACAGCGTTCAGCAGGCAGTTAAGGCCGCCGGATTCCGGCTGTCGCCGGAGGGGGACTAGCGCTCCACCCCCAGCCCCAGAAGCTGAACCTGCCCGTCGGCGTGGTAACTGCTCCGCACCAGCGGCCCGCTCTCTACCCACTGAAAGCCCATCGCCATACCGATGCGGTGCAGTTCGCGGAACTCATCGGGATGGACATACCGGTACACCGGCAGGTGCAGGGGCGAGGGCCGCAGGTACTGCCCGATGGTCAGAATGTCGACCTGATGGGCGCGCAGGTCTTCCATTACGGCAATAACTTCTTCTTTGGTTTCCCCCAACCCCACCATAATACCGGTTTTGGTCACCGCGCCGGGGTCCAGCTCTTTGGCTCCGGAAAGCACCCGCAGGGACTGCTGGTAATTGGCCTGAGGACGCACCGTCCGGTACAGCCGGGGGACGGTTTCCACGTTGTGGTTGAGAATTTCCGGGTGGGCGTCCATCACTTCTTTGAGCGCGTCCCGGTTGCCCTTGAAATCGGGAATGAGCACCTCGATGGTGCAGTGCGGCAGGCGTTTGCGGATTTCGCGGATAGTGTTGGCAAAGATGTGCGCGCCGCCGTTGGACAGTTCGTCCCGGTTGACGGAGGTCAGCACACAGTGGCTCAGGTTCATTGCCAGCGCGCTTTCCGCTACCCGGACCGGCTCATCTTCGTCTAGCGCGGCGGGTCGCCCGGTTTTGATGTGGCAGAAGCCGCAGGAGCGGGTGCAGGTATCGCCCATCAGCAGAAAGGTGGCCGTGCCCCGGCTCCAGCATTCACCCAGATTGGGACAGCGGGCCTCCTCGCATACGGTATGCAGGCGGTTGCCCCGCATCAGGCGCTTGAGGCGGGCGTACTCCGGCCCGGACGGCAGGCGGACTTTTAGCCATTCGGGTTTGCGGACCGGCAGGTCAGATGAAATGGGGTGGCTGGCGGTTCGTTTTTTTGGATAGGTCACTTCGACTTGTCCTTTGGCAGTTCTCAGGCTGGTGTTGTTGTCAGGACCGGATGACGGACTGGTGTGACGGCAGTCTGTTCGTCCGGCTCCATCTGGAATAAACGGCAGAAGGATTGTATCACAGAGGGGAGAACTGCACTAATCTGCAGGGGTTTGTTGAGCACCTGGCTCATCGAAGTGACTTTACATCCCTGGGTGCCGCGGGGGATAATCAGGTCAAAATATTCCAGCCGCGGGCTGACGTTGATGGTAAATCCGTGGCTGGAGACAAACATCTGGTTGATAGCAATGGCAACCGACCCAATCCGGGCAATATGGTCATCGGTTTCGAGCCATTTGGGGGTGTAGTACGAGGCGTAGGAAGGCAGTACCCAGACGCCGCGCTGTCCCGGCTGGCGGAAGGCGTGAATTTTGAAGGTTCTCAGGGCACCAATCATAACGCTTTCCAGCCGTTCCAGGTAGGTATGGTAGTTCAGCCGGAGGGCGCGCAGGTCCAGAATCGGGTAGACCGCCAGCACGCCCGGCCCCAGATAGTGCACACCTCCGCCGCATTCTACCCGGTAGCAGGCAATGTTGCGCCGGTTCAATTCTTCTGGAGCCTGGAGCAGTTGTTCCGGGTGCCCGCCCAGACCGATGGCAAAGGTGTGAGGATGTTCCATCATCAGCACGGTATCGGGAATTTCCCGGCGACCCCGCTTGTGGGCCAGCTCGCGCTGGAGCTTGCTGGCAGTGCCGTAATCTACCTGACCAAGCCATTTGAACACACATTTGCCTTCCATTACGACCTCCTTGTCGCTGTCTGAACGCGACAGCGCGTGCGGTTTCCTTGCCGGACAGGATGTCAATACAGAAGATAAGCCCTCGCCGTTTCTGTCGCAGAGACGGGGGGGCGGAAAGTCGTCTTGTTCTAAACGGTGAACAGAACGCTGGAAAAGTGGCCTGAAATCAAAGGATATCTGGGTAATGAACTGTCAGGAGACGGGCCCAGCCTGCGCCACAGCGAGGGGGGTAAAAATCCGCAGGGCGACGTTCATGTCGCCTCACCCCAACGCAAATTTTGGAGGCGAGGTGAAGGGCGCTTTCTGCTGAGCGACCTTTATTATACCAAATCTTAAGGTGAAAATCAATACCTTGCGGAAGAGAGTTTCGAAATCGTAGGCTTTTCGTAACCGTTTGTTTCGCGGTTTATAATGTAACCGGGCGGGTTTGCTCCAGCTCCGACAGGGCTTCTTCCAGCTCCCAGATGGCCTGCTCTACCTGCGGCGACTCGCTTTCCAGGCGGTCCAGGGCGCGGTCCAGCAGGCCGGGCAGTTCCGGCCAGGCACTGAACGAGGCCCGCACCCGCGCCAGCCGCAGACGGCGGATGGCATCGTTGAGCTGTTCTGGCCGGTAGAGGCGGTCAACGGCACTGTAAATCAGCTCCAGCAGGTCATCCGGAACCGGCTCCGAAAATGCCGGCGGGGCCGCGGGGGCCGGGACGGCAATCTGTTCCTGGTGCCAGGCATCGCCGTAGCTGGCTTTGAGCGCCTCAAAATCGCCGTTGAAAAAAACGTAGACACACTGGTTCCACAGCACCGCGTTGACTGCATCGTATACCTCGTCCGGGTTGGGGCTGTGCGCCACCAGCTTACCGTGAACGGGTTCAAATTCGTCGTCTTCCTCTGGCGGAATGATGAAGGCCAGCCATTCGTTGGGGAAAATCCGGGCAATCGTTTCGATACGCGGGAGCTGTTCCGGCTGGCTCATCCCGGTATAGGGACATCCACAGTCACAGTCATCATCGCATTGGCCCGGCGTTTGACAGCCGGTCCGCTTGGTGAACGGTTCGGCATACCAGTTTTCGGTGGGTTGGGTGGGTTCTGCGCTCTGCAGGTTGTCCATCTGTGCCTCAATTTGTGTCAAATCTATAGATTCTGCTTATAAGGTGGAAACGATATTATAGCATGAAAATGTGGAAGCACGAAAATACACGAATTTACGAATTTACGAAATTACGAAACTTTACATCGTCCATTCGTTCATTCGTAAATTCGTCCATTCGTAAATTTGTATGCTATAATGGCTCTGACATTTCCGCCGGCGGGAGGCCGGCACTAATCCTATGGAGGTTGATATGGCAACGAAGCAAGTATCTGCAAAGTGGACCGGTGAAGCTCTCAATTTTGTCGGCGTGGATACCCACGGTCACCAGATTGCTCTGGGCAAGGACGACACACCCCCCTCGCAGTTGGTGCTGATTGGTCTGGCCGGCTGTACCGGCATGGACGTGGTCAGCATTCTGCAGAAAAAACGGCAAAAAGTGACCGATGTGGAGGTCATCGTTATCGGTCACCAGCCCGATGAATATCCCAAGCCGTTCCACAAAATCCAGGTGCATTACGTGGTCAAGGGAGAAAATCTCGACCCCAAGGCCGTGGAACGGGCCATTGAGCTTTCCGAAAGCAAGTACTGCGTGGTCAGCCAGACCCTGCAGTCGGATGTAGAAATCAAAACCTCGTTCCGCATCGAAGACACCCAGGCAGAAGGATGACCCCGGCAATGGATGTCAATGTTCAGCAAGGCGGGATTCAGGCCATTGAGGCCGATGCCATCGTGGTCAACCTGTTTCAGGGTGTTGAGGAGCCGGGGGGAGCGACTGGCGCGGTCAACAAGGCTCTGGATGGGGCCATTACCGACCTGATTGCCGGGGGTGATTTCAAGGGCAAACGCGGGGAAACGGCGGTGCTGTACCCGCGCGGCGCGGTTCCGGCTCGCCGGGTGGTGCTGGTGGGCCTGGGCAAGGCCGACGAGTTCGACCTGGAGGCGGTGCGCGAGGCCGCCGGCGCGGCCATCAAGGCCGCCCAGAAGCTGGGGGCGCGGCGGGTCGCCACCATTGTCCACGGCGGCGGTGTGGGAGGGCTGGACATTACCGAAGCCGCCCAGGCCGTGGTCGAAGGCAGTATGCTGGCGGTGTACAAATACGACGCGCCCCGCGCCAAAAAAGATGAAGACGAACCTGCCCCGGTTGACGCGCTGACCCTGGTCGAGTTCGACGCGGCCCGGATTGGGGCCATTGAGGCCGGGGTGCAGGCCGGCAGAATCATCGCTGAAAGCGTGTACCTGGCCCGGACCCTGGCAAACCAGCCCAGCAACGTGGCCTCACCGGAGGCTATCGCCGGGGCCGCCCGGCAGATGAGCGCCAAGGTGGGGTTATCGTGCCGGGTGCTGGAAGTGGACGAACTGCAGGCGCTGGGTATGGGCGCTCTGCTGGCCGTGGCCCAGGGAAAGGCCAACTCGGCCCGGCTGGTGGTGCTCCAGCACCAGCCACCCGG
>RFJV01000489.1 GCA_003694775.1 Chloroflexota bacterium
AAGTTCAGGATGGTAATGTGTCCTTTACCATTACCCTGACTACCCCGGCCTGCCCGCTGAAAAACCAGATTGAAAGCGAGGCCGCGGCGGCAGTGAAAGCCATCCCCGGTGTCAAGAATGTCAGCGTAAATTTTGATTCCAACGTACCAACCGATTCCCGGCTGATGGGCAAGCTGAATATCGGGGTGCGCAATGCCATTGCCGTCGCCTCCGGCAAAGGGGGGGTCGGCAAAAGCACCATGTCCACCAACCTGGCCATCAGTCTGGCCCTGGAAGGGGCGCGGGTGGGCCTGCTGGATGCCGACGTGTACGGCCCCAACATTCCCATTATGATGGGCATTCACGACCGCCCGCGGGCGCGCGACAACAAGATTATTCCGCCCGAAGCCTACGGCGTCAAGCTGATGAGTATGGGCTTTTTGATTGACCCGTCGGAGGCGGTTATCTGGCGCGGGCCGATGATTCACAGCGCCATCCGCCAGTTTCTGGAGGACGTGAACTGGGGCAACCTGGACTACCTGGTGGTGGACCTGCCGCCCGGCACAGGCGATGCCAGCCTCAGCCTGGCCCAAAGCCTGAGCCTGACCGGGGCCGTGATTGTCACCACACCCCAAAAAGTGGCCCTCAGCGATGTGGTGCGCGGGGTAAAGATGTTCCAGCAGTTGAACGTCCCGATTTTGGGGGTCATTGAAAATATGAGCTACTTTGTGGCCCCGGATACCGGCAAACGGTACGATATTTTTGGGCACGGCGGCGGGGCCGATATGGCCCGGCAGGTCGGTGTGGAATTCCTGGGCGAAGTTCCTCTGGAACCCACCGTCCGGGAAGGCGGCGACGAGGGCCAACCCATCGTGGTACGCGACCCGTCTTCGCCGGCGGCCCAGGCCATTCGGGAGATTGCCCAGAAGATTGCCGCCGCGGTCAGTGTTCAGCATTTAGGGCCGGCAGGCGGTTTCCAGTCCGACCCGGTGCTCAAGGTGCTGAATTAAAAGACAGCCGGGGACCTAACCGGAAATACTGTAGATGGCGCATCCCTATGCGTCATTATAAGGGCGGGTCTCAGACCCGCCCTTATCCGTTTGCCCGGCACCCCAACAAACCTGCCGGTCAACCGCCAGCAATTGACCGGCAAAATATTGACTTTTTACCGGTCTGTGCCACAATAACTAGAAACAAATCGGCCCGCCGGGAATACAGTCTGGCCGGGCCACTACGATGGTGGAAAGCAGTTTCCATCTTTGCGGACAATGGGGAGGAAAAAATGACCACCCCCGCCGAAACACTCATCCATGAAATTACAGCCGGTTATCAAGAGGTTGTCCAGTTCTGGCAGGGTATTTCCCCTGCCGAGCTGAGCCGGCCTGTCCTGCCCGATGGCTGGTCGGTCAAAGATATGGTTGGGCATTTTGCGGCCTGGAACTGGCGGTGCGCCGGCCTGCTGAGCGAGGTTCCCATTTCCAAGGCCCCGCTGAAGGCTACCCCAGAAGAGGTCGCCCTGAATCAGGAGTACTACGAGGAAAGAAAACCCTGGAGCTGGGAAGAAATAGAGGCCGATTTCCGGGCGTCTTACCAGGCCCTGGTGAAAGCCATTGAGCAGATTCCACCGGCCCAACTGGCCGACCCGGAAATCCGGCAGGCCATCCTGTACGAAACCCGCGACCATTATCGGCGCCACCTGCCGGCACTCAGAGAATGGCGGATGCAGGTTCTGAACGCCCCCACCTACACCGGTGGGTAGCAGTTACCGGCTCCAGCTCAACTGTTCATCCTGCCAGCTTCGTTCCCCGTAGGGGTCGCCGGGTGGCGGAACCGGAGAAACACCCGCAAAGCGGTAAAGCTGTTTCAATGCACCGGAGTCTACGTGCAGGCTCCAGATTCCCCACGTATTCCCCCGATTGGAAAGAAAGGCCAGCCATTCGCCGTCTGGCGACCAGGCCGGTAGTCCATCGACCGCCTGGTCGTAGGTCAGGCGGCGCAGATGGCTTCCGTCTGCCTCAACCAGGTACAGGTCCCAGTTGCCATCCTGCACCGACATAAAGGCTATCCGGCTGTCCACCGGTGACCAGTCGGGCGCGGCGGCCTGCGGGTCATCCAGAATCAGGGTGGCCTCGGTTTCGCTGTAATCCAGGTTCGACTGCCACAAGCCGCACGGACTGCCGGTCCGGTCGCATCCCACAAAGACAAAATGGTAGCCATCGGGGGCAAAGCTGGGCGACCGGCCTTCGCGGCGCAAATCTTTTTCCGCGGAGCCATCGGCCCAGATGGTGTACAGCCGCCAGCGCCGGTCGCTTTCGCGCTGGGAGGCAAAAATGAGCCGGTTCTCCGTGGGCGACCAGTCCGGATGGGCGTCTTCCCAGAATCCGCCGACCATACGGGGCAGTTCCCCGGACAGGTTGCTGGTTTGCAGGGCGCGGGGGGCAGTGGGCTGGCCCCAGGCTCTAAAGGCCAGTTGGTGGCCTTCGGGGGTGAATTTGAGGGCCGGTTCCGACACGCCATCGAGCGGGAAGCGCCGGTGGTTGGTGCCGTTTGCGTTCAGGAGGTGAATTTCATACACCTGACGGTCCGGGGCGGGGTTGTAAACGGCAAAGGCAATGAGGCCCTGTGGTGCAGGCGGGGCCGGTTTAGGGGTGGGGGCAGAGTCACCCGCTGTATCGTACTTCCCGCCGGTAACAGTGGCTGTCCCGTCCGGTAAGGTGTCCAGCGGCGGCAGGGTGTCTCCCAGTGAGGAGAGGGCCTTGCGGGTGGGGGCCGGCGTGGGCAAAACCGTGCTCTCCACAGCCGTTGAAACATCGCCGCCGGAGGCGGTTTCCAGGGTGGAGAGAGTCAGGGGGGTGGATGTTTGGGAGCGAACGGCCAGAAGCACCGCGGCAGACAGGACAGCGATGGCTATGCCAATGCCGGCGGCATTGGCAACCGGTCTGCTCCAGACCGGCCAGCGCAGGAACGTGCCGGACTGCTGTTCAATCTGCTGGCGAAGCTGGCGGCGCAGGCTGTCCGGTGGGGCCGGGTAGCCCAGTACGGCTTTGAGGGTCGGGCCGATTTCCTCGGTTAACCGCTGTGCTTTCTGGAATTCCCGGCGGCAGTCCGGGCACAGGAGCAGATGGGCCTCTACGGCCCTGGAATCCTGTACCGGTAGCTGTTTATCCAGGTAGGCGTCGAGGAGGTGGGTAACGTGCTCAGGATGCATTTTGAACCTCGGCAAACTCGTCACCGGTTATTCCCTGTTCATCGAGATATTGGGCCAACTGCCGGCGGGCGTTGTGCAGACGGGAGTAGATAGTCCCTTCCGGACAGTTCAGTATTCGGGCAATTTCCACAGCCGGAATCTCCATATAGTAGTGCAGTACAATCACCTCGCGAAGCGGGTTGCTGAGCGATTGAACGGCCTGCCACAGGGCGCGGCGGTACTCATTCCGCAGGGCAAAGCCTTCCGGGCCGGGCCGGCCGTCCGGCAGGTCGGCGCCGGTTCCTTCGCCCGCCTCGGTGAGCCAGGGAATGGTCAGCAGGCGCTTGCGGCGCAGATGGCTCCGACAGTAGTTCAGGGCAATCTGGTACAGCCACGTCCCAAAACTGGCCCGCGAGGGGTCGAACCGCCGGCGGGCCTTGTGGGCACGAAGAAATGTTTCCTGTACGACGTCCTCTGCCAGTTGGGCCTGCCTGAGCATAGCCCACCCCAACCGGTAAATCATCGGGGCGTGCCGGTTGTAAAGGGTCTCAAAGGCGGCGGCATCGCCTTTTTGCCACCGTTCGATGAGACCGCTATCGAGTGCTTCGTTCTCCGGTGAATTTCGGATTGGTTTCACTGTATTTTACGCACCGCCTCAAAAAACCTTGAGAGATTCAAACCCATCTTACCACAACTTTGTTAAACAGACCTGAAGCTTTCAAGGCGGTTGCCCCACGTCCATCCAACGTCCGGGTGACGCTTATCCAGAGATGTTAAAATCAGAAATAAGACTCCCCAAATTGTTCGTCTTATGCTATAATTAACTTTACATATTGACTTTACATATTATCATCACACGGTATAAACCGGCAACTGGAGCAGAATGTATGCAAAGCAGAGGTTTGGCAAAATACATCGTTCTTTTCCTGGTGGTCATCATTCCGGTGGTGCTGTCGGCCTGCCGGGAGGAGGCTGTGCCTACCCCTGAACCCGGCCTGCGAGTGCAACTGCTGGTAGCGACACCAGAACGCCCTTTGCCGGTTAACCAGCCGGTCAACGTAAAATCGCGCACCCAGGATGTGGTCAACAAGGTGTCGCACGTGGAGCTGTACGCGGTGCAGTGGCCCTTTGGGCAGGGAGAACTGCTCATCCGGTCTGACCCTGCCCCCTTTGAGCCAACCAGCTTTACTGCCTCGCAGGTCTTTGTCCCGACAGCCCCCGGCCATTACGTTATCAAGGTAGTTGGCTACAACCGGCTCGGAGAAAAAGTCGAGTCCGCTTACCTGGGATTCGACGTGCAGTAGTCGGAACCAAATTTGACCAAACATAGTGTAATTGAGGGCTGGAGCGTTAGCAAATGACAAGACATCTATCCAAACTCAGACTGTTTGGGGCCCTGGTGCTGTTGATTCTGTTGATACTTTTCCTGTCCAG
>RFJV01000005.1 GCA_003694775.1 Chloroflexota bacterium
ACTTCGGCCACAAAGGCGGCCTCATCCAGCTTGCCGGCTTCAAAATCCCGGCGAAGCTGTTGGTACCGCTGTTCCAGTTGTTTAATACTTGCTTCATCCATAATGTTCCCACCTTTTTGGGGACTTATACGTCCCGCGTTCAAGTCTCCTTCACTTCCACGGTAGTGCAGGGCGAGCATCTCCCGGTCGAGGCGGAACGTTCCCGGTTCCGCCCGACCTCCGATTTGCGCAAGCTAATATGGTACACGTATTTAAAGGATTCGCCAAATCTGGTTAGGGGGTGCGTTTCATTTTTTTGACAACCGGAGCCGTCCACGAAATTTTCACGAATACACGAATATACGGATATACGAATACCCGACCTGTCCCCGCCAGGGGGATGGACGGCCTGTAGAGGCGAATAATTATTCGTTCCTACGGAAGCCGCATTTTCAGGACATAGAGGCGACCCCTTGTGGTCGCCCCTACAGGCCATCCGTCCTCCCGGCAGGTACAGAACGAGACTACTGCCTGACGTTCAAACGTCAGGCTAAACGGCTCAAGGACGTTAAAACGTCCTGAAAATGAGACCTGGAGGGCGCTTCAGCGTCCTTAAGCCATTCAGCCCGGCGTTTTTAACGCCGGGCCAACTGCCCAAGAGGGACACGCAGAGATTGGGAGAACAGAATGAAAACTGGTATAATTTGCCCCGCTGATGAGAAAATACGGTGACACCCTGCTGAATATCATTATCCTGTCGGTGGTATTGGTGGGCACGGCGATGTGGCTGAGGGTATTTTATGCCTCTCTGCTGGCCTACCGTTCCCCTCTGCACGCGGTCCAACTGCCGGTTCAGCCTGAACCGCCCGGACAGACCCGGAGCGTGGTCATTGTTCTGGTCGATGGGCTGGGGGAAGAAACATTTGAGGGGATAGAATTTCCCGTGCTGGACCGTCTGCGGGAAACCGGAGCCAGATTCATCCTGACCAGCCCGCCGCCCACCTACGACCAGACCACCTGGGCCACGCTGATAACCGGAGCCGGGCCAGAGCTGAACGACGCGCCGC
The DNA here is from genome assembly GCA_003694775.1 of Chloroflexota bacterium. Taxonomy (GTDB): domain Bacteria; phylum Chloroflexota; class Anaerolineae; order 4572-78; family J111; genus J111. The sequence goes on from RFJV01000005.1 coordinate 1,047, forward strand.
CGGTTGACCTGCCTACCGGCGCGGTCCGTCCCCTGGCGGTGGATACCCTTTTTCACCGGGCCGCAGATTTTGGGCTGACCCCCGTTCTGGTTGGCCCGCCGGTGTGGCAAACCCTGCTCCCCGCCGACCCCCGCTTTCGGGTTTACCCGGCCCGGCAGTCCGGCCCCACCGGCGACCGGGAAACGCTGGAAACGGCCTTAGCCCTGCTGGAAGAAGACCCGCCGGCATTGATGGTTGTCCACTTTACCCGGCTCGGACAGCTTGCCGCCGGCTCCGGGCCAAACAGCGACAGCTATCGCCAGGCCGCCCTGACCCTTGATAGCTACATTGGGCGGCTGGCGGCCAGCCTGGATTTGAGCCGGAGCGTTCTGCTGTTTACCTCCAGCCACGGCTACACCCCTGAAGGCGGCACGGGCGGCGCCGACCCGGCGGTAAGCCGCACACCGCTGGTCGCCGTGGGACAGGGCATTATTCCCGGCGAGTACAGCCCCGCACCCCAAACAGACCTGGCCCCGACGGTGTCGCTTCTGCTGGGCATTCCGTTCCCCACGGCAACCCAGGGCCGCCCCCTGACGGAAATGATACGCCTGTCGGAGCGGGATAGAGCCGTCACCCAAATCAACCTGGCCCGCCAGCGGGTCGCCCTGGTGCAGGAATACCTGCGCCTGATAGAGGCTTCACCCATGCCGGAGCAGGTCGTCCAGGACCTGGAGCAGGCGCACCAGGCCTTCCGGGCGCGCAATATCAGCGGTGCGATGGAGCTGGCCCGCCTGACCCGCCAGGAAGCAGACAACCTTTTTGCCGCGGCCCGGCACCAGCGGCTGGAGGCAGAGCGGCGGCCTCGCCTGGTGCTGGTCATTCTGCTGGTCACGGCCTGGCTGGCCCTGATGTGGCGCCGGCGAAACGCGTTTTCCGGCCTGGTGGTCATTGCCGCGGCCGGCGTCATAGTAGTTTTTCACTCCCTGTACCAGCTTCAGGGCTACGAGTACACCCTCAGCACCACGGCCAACCACACCGCCTGGGCCATCGACGTGGCCCGCTTCACCGCCGCGGGGATGCTGGCCGGCGGTGGAATTTTGCTCTTTTTTCTGCTCTTTACAGAGGAGGAAAACTGGCTGGTCCTGCTCAACGCCGGGTACAGCTTTGCCCTGCTGACCGTCTTTGCCCTGGCCGTGCCGCTGGCGTGGGCCTTCTGGCAAAATGGCTGGGCCGTTCACTGGAGTCTGCCGGATGCCGGCACGACCTTCTGGCAGTTTCTGGCTGTATTCCAGACCCTCACCGCAGTGATGTTCGGTCTGCTGTTGCCGTGGCCAGTGATGGCCCTCAGCCGGCTGGCCGGTTTCATCCGCCGGCTGACCGGCAGAAACCGGACCGAACCGGAAGATGTTCTGCCGCTGGAGCTGTAGGAAGGGGCTGGAATTGATGGTCATTTGCCCAGATGTTTCTGTTGGCCGGAGCAGTTGCTCACCAACTCACAAACTAACAAACTCGCCAACTCACTTTATGGAGGAAGATAAACCATGCGCATCCTGATTACCGGCGCCCTGGGACAGTTGGGCCGCGCCCTGACCGAGGTTTTTAGCGACCACGACATCATCCCCACCGACCTGCCGGAATACGACATCACCGACCCCGGTATTGTACCCGTCTTTACCGACATGCGCCCGGAGCTGGTCATCCACTGCGCCGCGCTGACCAACGTGGACGGCTGTGCCAAAAACCCGGACCTGGCCTTCAAGGTAAACGCCTTCGGAACCCAGAACGTGGCCCACGCCTGCCTGCGGAGCAACGCGGAGATGGTGTACATCTCCACCAACGAGGTCTTCGACGGAACGGCCACCGAACCCTACCCCGAAGACGCGCCGCCCCATCCCATCAACCCATACGGCAGTTCCAAGCGGGCCGGGGAACAGATGGCGGCCCGGTATGTCAACCAGCTTTACATTGTCCGCACCGCCTGGCTGTATGCCCCCGGAAGCTACATGTTCCCGGCCAAAATCATCGATGCGGCAGACAAACGGGGGGAGCTGAAAGTGGTAACCGATGAAATCAGCAACCCCACCTACGTGCCCGACCTGGCCCAGGCCATTGCCGCCCTGGTAGAAAGCCATGTTTACGGCATTTACCACTTTACCAACGCCGGCTACTGCTCCCGGTTCGATTTTGCCCGCGAAATCCTGCGCCTCAGCGGACGGGAGCACATTCCGGTGCACCCCATCACCCTGGCCGACTACCCCCGCCCGTCGGTAGTGCCGCCGTTTACGGCCCTGGCAAACACCCGCGGGCCGGAAATCGGCATTGAGTTCCGCCCCTGGCAGGAAGCCCTGGCAGACTATTTCCGGGCCACGTCTTAAGCCATGAGCCAGCCTCTGCTGTCGGTTATCATCCCCAATTACAACGGGGCCAGATTCCTGCCGGCATGTTTCGATGCCCTGCGCCGGCAAACCTATCCCCGGCTGGAAATCATTCTGGTAGACAACGCCTCCCAGGACGACTCCCTCAGCCTGACCCGCCGCGGCTATCCGGAGGTCGTCATTATCCCCCTGGCGCGCAATCTGGGGCTGACCGGGGCCATCAACCGCGGTATTGCCCAGGCTCGCGGTGAGGTGATTGTCCCGCTGAACAACGATACCGAGGTGGCCCCCGGCTGGGCGCAGGCGCTGGTCGACGCGCTGGAGCGGCACCCGGAAGCAGGCATTGTCGCCAGCAAAATGCTGTTGTTCGACCGCCGCGAAATTCTGCACTCCGCCGGCGATGGTTTTGGCGTAAACGGCATCCCCATCAACCGGGGGGTCTGGCAGAAGGACGAGGGCCAGTTTGACCGGGATGTGTACATTTTTGGCGGCTGTGGGGGGGCAGTGGCCTATCGACGGGCTATGCTGGAAGACATCGGCCTGTTCGATGAAGAGCTGTTTATGTACCTGGAAGATGTAGACCTGAACTGGCGGGCGCAGTTGGCCGGATACCGGGCCGTCTTTGCCCCGGAGGCCGTGGTTTACCACCACCTGAGCGCCACCGGTGGGGGGGTCATTGCCAGCTACTACACGGGACGCAACACCCTGTTTGTGCTGGCAAAAGACCTGCCCGGCCCGCTCTTCCGGCGGTACTGGCGGGCCATCGTCGCCGCACAGTTGTCCATTGCCGGACAAGCCCTGCGAGCATGGCGAGGAGAAGCCGCCCGCGCCCGTCTGCGGGGCCAGCTGGCCGGACTGCTGGGCCTGCCGCACTGGCTGTCAAAGCGAAAAACCGTCCAGCGCACGCGGCGGGTCAGCATAGATTACCTGGACAGCCTGCTGACCCGCTAGCCGCGAGGCCATACCAGCTCGCGCAAAACCGCCCATTTTGACACCCTCTGCAGGGCATCTTCTTCCCCCAGCACAATATTGAGAAGCATTTTCTGGAGAGAGGGGCGTTTGCGGGCCAGCGCCACCAGCAGATTGAGCCGGCGAGGGGTGAGGGCGGAATCCCGCACCCGGTTGCAGAAAACAAACAGGGCCTGGAAACGCCGGCGCAGGGCCGCATCGTACCGGGAAAACCGGGCCGGAGAAAAATCGCCCTGCTGAAAGATTTCGGCCAGGTGCATCGCGGCCATCTGGCCGGATTCCAGGGCGTAATCAATCCCCTCCCCGCTCAGCGGATTGACCAGCCCCGCGGCCTCCCCCGCCAGCAGGATACGGCCAAAAACAGTGGGCGCGGTGGCAAAATCTACCCGAAGGGGATGTCCCTTGACCGGGCCAATCTGCCGGGCCTGGGCAACCAGCGGCTGAAGCGCCGGGCTTTTCAGCAGGCCGGTCAGAGCCTGCGCCGGCGTTTTGGGCATACTCTGCGCCTGCGGCCCGTGGGCAAAAAATCCGGCGCCAATATTGGCCCGGTCGCCGTTGAGAGGGAACAGCCAACCGTAGCCGGGCAGGGGAACATCGGAAAAGTAGAACCGGCTGTGGCCGGTCAGTCCGGTCAGCCCTTCAAAATAGGTGCGGGCCGCGACCATCATGGCCGGCTGGCGGGCCAGAACGCCCATCCGCAGGAGAAGGCCAACATTGGCCCCTACGGCTATCACCGCCGCCGCGGCGCTGACCGCTGCCCCACCATCCCCGCGGATGAGCACCCCGCGGGGAACCTGCTCCACCGTCTGCACCCGCATTTTCTGGAACGACGCGCCGGCCCGCAGGGCGTGCTCCAGCAGGAGGGCGTCGAGATGTAGGCGCGGGACAATGAGGGTGTATCCAAACCGCCCGGCAATGGTAGGGATGGGCGCAGAGAGGGTGGAACCGTTGGGGGCCTGGATGACCATCCCCCGCGTGGGGAACCCCACGGTATGCACCGTCTCCAGCAACCCCATCTGGTCCAGCATCGCCAGGGCGCGGGGGGTCAAACCATCGCCGCAGGTTTTGTCGCGAGGAAACTCAAAACGGTCTACCAGCAGAACTTTCAAGCCCTGTCGGGCCAGGAAATAGGCCGCTGAAGACCCGGCAGGGCCGGCCCCCACCACGGCAACGTCACAGGTTGCAGGCATAACACCGTCCTCTTGTTAGCGGTTTGCGTGCATTATACGACGAACAGGACAATCGGACGAACCGGCAACCGGAGAGAAGCCGTTGCCGAAACGGCGAGAGGAAAAAAAATGCGGGGCATCTATGCGATGCCCCGCCCACAAAAGGAGGAGGGAGTAGGGAGACCAAAGAATTAGGGTTACTGTCATTATAATACATCAAAATAATTCTTATGAATAGTGCCATTCGTCATCAATTTTTCTCCCGATTGTCACGTTTTGGCATGTACCAAAGGCCGGGTATCTTCGCCCGAAAGTCCCATGCGGGCAAAAAATCACCAATTTTTGGGGTTGTGCAGGCACGAGAGTATGGTATATTAAAGGCGGTAAAAGTAAATTTCTCCTTTCTCCTTCCCCTGCCCCCGGTTGACTCCCCCGACCGGGGGTCTTTTTTTGCCTGGATTCGGGCATCTGGCTTGAATGCAGTAGCAAGGTAGCAGATAGCAAGGTAGCAAGGTAGCAAGGTAGCAGGTAGCAAAAGCCTGTTACCTCCTCCTGACTCCATCTATTGATACCCCGTTTCCGGCAACATCGTAGGCCATCCTGGCGGCGGAGAAACCTGCGGCAGAAGCAGGTCGGTCTGGAAGCGAGGCATCAGGCGGTAGTCCTCGCGGGTTGGCGCGTTGCCGGCTGTATGCTGGCTGACAATGCCGACTACCGTGACCGGCGCTTCACGTTCGATGAACGGTTTCTTCACCCCGGATGCGGGCGCGAGATACACCTTTGCCGGGTCGGTGCCATCATCCACCCAAAAAACCGACCGTCCGCTGAACCGGACAGCCCGCCCCGTCAGCATCACCAGCAGGCCCTCGTACGGCTCCAGCATGTTGGTGGTAGCAATGGGCAGAGGCGGCAGAGGGTCCCCCGGCCCCAGCAGAGAGACATCGCCGGCCTCATCCACGTCGATTTCCCATTCACCGTAATACGTTTTCAGGTGGCCCTCCACTTCCACCCGGTCGCCCGGCACAAAAGAGAGGCCGTGATTGGCGGGCAGATATACCCGGATACCCGACGAGTCATCCTGGATATACATCACCCGTTCGCCAAACACGCCGGGCGGCGCGGTGACCACCCCCTTTACCCGGAGCCAGGCGCCGTAGGCCAGCCGTTTGGCCTGAAAAATGTTGACCTGCAAAGGCGAGGGCGGCGGCAGTTCCCAGTTTGGCTCTCCCGGCGACGGGCCGCAGGAATCGCTCCAGCGGCCATCGGGCAGGCGGCACCAGGTTTCATCGTAGTGGGCGCCGGTGTAGGCAAATGTATCTACCACCATACCGTTGGGATGCACCAGCCGCAGGGTGTCGCCGGAATTGTTCAAAGAGATACCGGTTTCGTCATGAGGCAGAACCAGGTAGCCGGTGGGAGAGATAACTGTTCCCAGAGGAAACTGGTAAGTGACCCCGGAACTATCCACCAACCGCCACCCACCCAGGCCCACCGGACGGCTCAGCGGGTTGTACAGTTCCAGCCATTCGTCGGACTGGTCGGTTTGACCGTCGCCCGTCCAGTCCCAGTCGCCGGGGGCAGGAAGCAGTTCGCTGAACTGGAGCGGCTCCGGCTCCGGCTGACCGGCAATCCAGAGCGGAGCAGTCCAGGCCCGGTGGCCGTCGCCCTGCACCGCCCGCACCCAGAAGAAATGGCCGGGCCGGGCCTCGACGTCAACCACCCACTCGCCGGATGGGCCAGAGAAGGCGGCAGAATCCAGCGGCAGGGCGCCGTCGAACAGGGTGAGAGTCAGCGGTTCGGCGTCCGGGTCGGTAAAGAAGACCGAAAGCGACAGCGGCCCGGCGGCAGACAGCTCGCTTCCCATCCAGACCTCGCCGGTGTGCAGGGCCAGGGCCAGATTGTCGTCCTCGGTAGAGAATACCCGGCGGGCCTGCAGGGCGGCCAGGATGTCGCTCCGGGTGAGGGCCGCGGCCACTACGCCGGTACGTCCGGGGGTATCGGTTCCCCAACTGGCCGTATGCGTGTCGCCGTTATTGGTTGGGGCGACCCGCCAGCCGGCCAGGTTGCTCTGGACAAAGGCCGTCTCGTAGGTGACGTAATCCTGGGCGTGGTTGCCGATTTCCTGCAGGACGATGGAGGCCGCGGCAGAGGCATCAAAGGCGAATTCGTTGAAGTTGCCGTCGTAATCCCGGTCCGGGTGGTTGAACTGGGCCACCACGGCGGGGTTCTGTGCCAGCCAGGCGTACAGCCTGTCCAGCGTGTCGAACCGGGGGTCATCGTGGCGAACGGGGGAATCGATGCCGAACAGGTTGATATGTCCGGCGGAGGGATGACTCCATTCCACGCCGGCCAGGGCGATAAACTGTCCGGGGGTATCGGCCTGGTCTGCGGCGACCAGCAGGTTCTGCCATTCGGTATCGGTGAGCCACCAGGCGTGGTCGGTGAGGGCGTAAAAATGGAGACCGGCGGCGCGGGCCGCGGCAAAGGCGTAGCGGGGCGGGCCGGCCCCGTCGGACAGGGTGGTGTGGGCGTGGAGGTGTCCCCAGTAGGCGTGCATTCCCAGCGGCAGGTCAGCCGGCGCAGGCGGCGGGTCAGGCGGGGCCGGGACCAGGGTAAGGGCCGCGGGGTTGGGTGCGGCCCGGATGAAGTCATCCGGCATCGAGTTCAGGTCCGTGGGCCAGACCCGCTGGAGGCTGTCCGGTTCCGGGGCGGTTGCTGAGGGCGACACGCCGACGGCGGTATAGCTACCGTTGCGGAAGGCGGCACTGTCGACCATGGTATCGTCCGGAGCCAGGAGAACAACCTCATCGCCGCTGTTAGCCAGCGACCACTGGCCGCGGCCCCAGGCGGAGTCGCGGGTCAGGCTGGCAAAATCGGCATCGGGGGCAAAACCAAAGCGGGCCTGAAACTGCCCGGCGTCTCTAGCGATGACCAGACAGCCGCCCGGCGGCAGGGGGGCATTGGCGGGCAGAAAGTACATTCCTTCGCGGTCCCCGCGGGTGGCGGCATCACCCACCCGGTAGCCGGTCGGGTCAACGGGGATGGGATTGGGATTGCAAACTTCTACGAACTCATCCCCCTCGGTGGTGGGAGTCAGGCCGTCATACAGCAGTTCGCTGATAAGCAGGGCGGGATAAGGCGTGGGCGTGGGTGAAGGGGTGGGCAACGGCGTGGGCGTGGGTGAAGGGGTGGGCAACGGCGTGGGCGTGCGTTCAGCCGTTG
>RFJV01000006.1 GCA_003694775.1 Chloroflexota bacterium
ACGATGCCGAGTTTTCTCTGCAAATTGAGCAGAGTGTCGTAAACATCGATGCCGTTGTAAATGTAGCCGTCTACGCCCGCGGCCCGGTACTTTTCGCGGTGTTCGTCCGGCCTTCCGGCGACAATCACAATGGCGTTGGGCTGTTTGCGTTTGATAGCCCGCGCCAGGCGGGGAACCTTGGGCGGGTACACCTCATTGGGGCCGCAGACCACAATGACCTGCGCCTCTGATTCCAGCGCGGCCTTGACGGCGCGGGGAACGGTGGGGAAGCCATCGTTGGTGACCACCTCAAAGCCGCCCACCTGGAAGAAGTCCGCGGCAAAGTCGGCGCGGGGCTTGTAGCCGGCCACCGGCCCCAGGTTGGCCAGAAAAACCCTGGGCCGGGCGCCGGTGCGCACGGCGTGGACATCGGAGGCGGCGCGCAGAGCCTCGAACATCTCTGCCCCGCGCTGGGCCGGTATGGGCTGGATGGTGATGGGCGTTTCATCGCCGGTACGCAGGGCGTGGGCAATTTCGCCCAGGGTGGCCCCGGCCAGGGCGGCCTCAATGGCCGCCTCGATGGCCTCCGGCCCGCGGGCATTCAGGATGTCGTTCAGCTTCTGCATGACCAGCGTGTTGCGGGTGCTGTCCATCGAGGTGCGGTACTGGGCCACATAGCGTGACCGGCGGGCATGCAGGTCTTCATAATCCACCTGCATGACCTCCAGGGGCTTTTCGTCCAGGTTGGGGTACACGTTGGTACCGATGAACACATCCTTGCGGGTGGCAATATTCTTGAGCCGCTGGTCAGCCGTTCTGGCGACCTCTGCCTGCGGAAAACCGTCCTGCAGGGCCTGGGCCATTCCGCCCCGTTTTTCCACCTCCTGGAACAGCGCCCAGGCCTTGCGGGCCAGCTCGTCGGTGAGCTTCTCCACGTACCAGGAACCGCCGGCCGGGTCAATCACCCGGTTGAGCTGGCTTTCGTGTAGCAAGATGAGCTGGGTGTTGCGGGCGATGCGGCGGGAGAACTCGTCGGGCAGGCCCAGCGGCTCGTCGAACGGCCCCACGTGCAGGCTGTCGGCCCCGCCGGCCACGCCGGCAAAGGCTTCCACCGTGGTACGGAGCATATTGACGTAAGGGTCGTAAATGGTTTTGTTCCAGGATGAAGTGCGCACGTGGACGGCCATTCGCTGGGCGGATTCACTGCCGCCAAAAGCGGCCACAATTCTGGCCCACAGCAGGCGGGCGGCCCGCAGTTTGGCAATTTCCATAAAGATGTTGGTTCCCACGGAGAAGGAAAAGCAGAACCGGGTGGCAATCTCATCGATAGTCAGGCCGCGCTGGAGCAGGGCACGGATATATTCCACCCCGGTTGCCGCGGCAAACGCCAGCTCCTGAACCGCGTTGGCTCCGCCGTCGTGATAGGCCTGGCTGTGCACGTTGACCACCCGCATATGGGGCGCGTACTGCTGAACCCAGCCTATCAGGTTTGCCATGCGGTCGTATGCACCCTGGAGGGAGCGGGGAAAACTGCCCGTGCTGACCAGCGTGTGCAGGGAGTCCATGCCGATACAGCCGCGCAGTCGGGTAGGGGATATTCCCTGCCGCCGGACCAGGGCCATCAGCAGGGCGGTGATGGGCAGGGCGGCGGAGGTCGCCTGGAGGAAGATGGGTGTTTCTTCCAGGTTGACCTTGTACAGGGCGCGGGCCAGGTCGTCCACCGTGGCGATGGACAGCCCGCCGCGGCCTACATCGCCCATGTCGGCCTCGTCGGGGTCGCGGCCAAACAGGGTGGCCCGGTCGAACACCATGTTGACCATCGTTTGCCCGCGTTCCAGGTCGGCCCGGATAGAGCGGTTGAACTCTGCCGGGGTGCGGTACGGAAGCTCCTGGGCTACGGCCCACGGACGCCGCACATGGCCCAGCAAATTTCGACCGCGCACATAAGGCGGAAATCCGGGCAGAGAGTCCAGATGGGGCAGGTCGGCAATATCCTCTTGCCGGTAGATGGGCTGGATGGCAATGCCCTCGTAGGTGTGGGTTACCAGTCGGTGCTCAAAGGGAACCCCCTTGAGCTGTTTTTCGACCATCCGGCGCCATTCCTCGTAGGATGGGTGGGGAAACTCTTCAAACAGCCGTTCTTCTGCAGACGCGTGGTTGTTTTGATGTGTGGTCATAAAAACATCCTGCTTGACTTTTCTGGTGAAGATAGGTGAATGTTGCGACGGTGCAGTGTGCAAACCGGCGGTATATTTTACGCCAATTCGTTCATTTTGTCACAAATTAGAGAGGACAGCGGCGACCCCCTGTGCCGTCGTGGCTACGAATATATTAACACACTTTGGCCGGTTTCGATGTTCTGAAAAAGGTTAAATATTTACAGGAAGCACAAATCCGGGTATTCTACGGCGGTACGGTGGTAAATTTGGGAATTATGGGAAACCGCATGGACAGATAATTAGCAAAAATGGGGGATAGACAAATCACCGGATTTGAGCCATACTGGGAAGTGAACTTTCACACTCTGGAATCATTTTATGAACCGGACAGATTGTCTGAAGGTGCTGGTCGTTGACGACAGCGCCGAGATTCGCGAATTTGTGGTGGACTACGTTCTCCGTCCGCAAGGCTACCAGGTAGACACGGCCACCGACGGCGCGGAAGGTCTGCAGAAGGCACTCAAAACGGCGCCGGATTTGGTTCTGCTGGACTACGAAATGCCGCGGATGAACGGCCTGGAGGTTCTGCGTGCCCTGCGCGACCAGAACAGCCGCGTGCCGGTTATCCTGATGACCTCGCACGGGTCGGAGCAGGTGGCGGTGGAGGTGTTCCGGCTGGGGGTGCAGGATTACATCATCAAGCCGTTTGCCGTGGAGGACATGCTCAACGCCATTGAGCGTGCCCTGACCGTCACCCGTTTGCAGAGGGAGAAAGAGGAGCTGAC
>RFJV01000073.1 GCA_003694775.1 Chloroflexota bacterium
ACGTGGTGGCGCATAATCTGTTCGGCCTGGTCGGCATTGTGGGCCTTGATGGCTTCAACCAGGGCCAGGTGCTCCTGCACCGCGGCGGGTAAAAAATCCAGCTCTGGCAAAGCAAGATACCACAGACGCTGGGAAAGGCCAAAAAACTGGTCCAGGGTGCGGGCCATGTACTTGTTGCGGGCCGCGGCGGCTATGGCCTGATGGAATTTGTGGTCAACCTCAAACAGGCGCGGCAGGTCGGGAGGGGCTTTCTGCTGAAGCGTCTCCGCTTCGCGGCGAAGAGCATCGAGCACGGCAATGTCGTCGGCGGTGGCCCGTTCTGCCGCCATGCGGGCGCACAGCCCTTCCAGGGCGACCCGCATTTCGCTCAGTTCCTCCAGGTCGGGGAGATTGATGTCGGCGACGTGGAGGCCGTGCCGGGGGGTTATCACCACCAGGCCATCGTGCGCCAGCAGTTTGAGGGCCTCGCGGACGGCGGTAGGACTGATATCCAGCTCCTCGGCCAACTGCTGGTCGTTAATGGGCGCGGCCGGGGCCAGCTCCAGGGTGGTGATTTTCTTCCAGATGAGTTCGTAGGCGCGTTGGGTGTCAACCCGAACCATTTCCATTGGATTACCTCCATCACTTACTTTGCCAGGCGAGGATTGCCCATCGCTTTTGCCCGGATGCGGTAAGTGTCCAGGCCATCGAGGATTTCCTCTACCGTTACCTGCGGGTTATCGGCCCCGGAGCGAATGGCCGCGCCCAGGGCGCGGTCCTTGCCCAGCGTGCGGGCGTAGGCCAGGGCGTACTCCGCTTCCTCAAATTCCAGGCGCTCATCGCTGGCCTGGACGTAGTAGCCCACCACGTCCAGCCCTTCGCCGGACAGGCGGGGATAGACCAGAATTTCTTCGGTGACCATGACGCTTCCGGCCACTGCACCGACGGCGTTGGCGACCTGGTAATGCTCCGGCAGTATCAGGTCGGTGTGGAGCAGGCGGGCCGCTTCGCGCAGGAAGAACTCCGCCGGCGCTCCGATGCCCACAATGGGGTAGCGCAGGCGGAAGCGGGTTTCCAGTTGGGGATGCAGGTCGTACAGGCTGTTGGTGAAGAACCAGTCGCCCAGCGATTCTGCCTGTCCGGGAGGTGTGCGGGGTAAAGGTTTGTTCGTTAAAAAGGAGACGATGGCCCGGATGACCGTTTCGGTGACCAGCCGCCACACCTGCTGGCGGATGTCGTCCGGGGTAGACCGGCACACCCGGCTGAAGGTCTGCAGGGCAAAGTTGGCCGCGTCCACATCCCAGGGGGTGTAGCCGCCCTCAACGTGAATCAGGTCGGTGGGGGTCAAGCCGGCCCGGGCCAGAATCTCCTGCCGGAACAGTTCTCCCGCTTCCAACTGGCTGGCGTGGAAAACGTTGAGCTGGCGGAGGATGTCGGGCAAGGGCTTTGGTCCGTCTTGTAAAAGGGCGACCAGCTGTTTCTGCCGGTTGGTCTTCAGCAGGGAGTCGTTTTGCGGCTGGCGCAGGAGGAACCAGTACTCCAGCCAGTCCTGACCGGTGTTCATCCAGGAGCGTTTGGACAGGCTCCGGAGCTGGGCATTGACGTAGGGGTATTCGTGGGCCAGGTAAGCCAGCGGGGTGACACGCTCCGGGCCGATGACGAGTTCGTTTTCCCGGTTGAGGGTGATGTGGCTGTCGCCGCCCAGGGCAATAGAGAGCAGGTTGGCGGCCTTGACCGCGGTCTTGTAACTGCCCACGGTGGCCCCTTCCTCGCTGACCGTGACCTGCCCGTTCTGCACCAGGGCCAGGTCGGTGGTGGTACCGCCGACATCCACTACCAGCATGTCGTCCAGTCCGGAGAGGAACCGCCCGCCCATGGCGCTGGCGGCAGGGCCGGAATGGATGGTTTCGACAGGCGAGAGGGCGGCAAATTCGTCGCTCATCAGGGTTCCGTCCCCGCGGACGACCATCAGGGGGGCAATGATGTTGCGCCGTTCCATGGCCCGCCGCACGGCGATGACGAAATCCTGCAGAACGGCCAGCAGAGACGCATTCAGCGCGGCGGTGGTGGCCCGTTCGATGGACCCCAGCCGGGTAGAAAGCTGGTGTCCCAGCACCACCGGCAGACTGCAGATGCGGCTGATGGCCTCGCGGGCGCGGTTTTCATGCTCCGGGTTGAGGGGGCTGAAGTAGCCGGACACGGCGATAGCGTCTACCTGGTTTTGAATTTCGCTGGTTTTCTGCAGGATGGCGGGTAAATCCAGCGGTTCCTTTTCCTGCCCGTAAAGGTCGTGTCCTCCGGCAAAGTAGTAGAAGTGGGGTGTGGCAAACCGGTGCTCCATCTTAAAGGCCGAGACCAGGTCGGGGTCGTAGCCCAGCAGAAACAGGGCGACCCGCTTGCCCTTGCCTTCGGCGATGGCGTTGGTGGCCAGGGTGGTGGAAATAGAGACCATCTTGATGGCCGAGGGGTCGTCAATGCGGATGCCGTCGATGACCTGCTCGATGCCGATGGAGAAATCGCGCTTGGTGGTCAGGCTTTTGTGGGTTGCCAGGACCCGGCGCGTTTCATATTCCAGGAGTACGCCGTCGGTGTAGGTTCCCCCGGTATCGATGCCGAGCACCAGATTGGTGGTGGTGAGTGGTGGATTGTTTTGCGTCATTCGCCAATTCCCCCCTGCGAGAACAGGTGACAGACTTGCAGTAGCGGGGGCACAGCGGTGCTGTGCCCCCGCATATTACAATTATACAAACAGATTCATATCCAGTTCCTCACCCTTATGCCGGGCGTCGGCCAGTTCGCAGATGCGGCGAAGCTCCTTGTACATGGCCTCGTCCAGCAGGGGTTCGGTCTCGGTTTCCAGAATCTGGATGACTTTTTCATGCACCCTCTGCTGGAAATCTTTCTTTCCTGCCAGCTCCCAGTTTTCCCAAACCTGGCGGTCCATCAGCTCCGGTTGCCAGATTTCGGTGCGGAAGCGTTCGTAGGTGTGGTCCTGGTCCAGGAAATGCCCGCCGGGGCCAACCGCATCCATCACATCGAGGGCCATCGTTTCATCGGTGACGGGGATACCGCGCAGGATGCGCTTGACCATGCTGATGATTTCGTTGGAGGCGACCATCATGTCCGGAGAGCTGGTTAGTCCCTGTTCAATGTAGCCCACATCGTGAATCATATTGCCGCCGACGAGGGCCGCGGTGGTGATGTTGATGGCCGCTTCCATAGCCGCCTGTTCGTCGAAGGTTTTGACGTCGGAACAGCCGGCGGTTTCATACATTGGCACACCCAGCCACTTGGTGATGTCGGTGTAGGCCGCGCTGAGCAGGGCCATCTCCGGCGAACCGTAGCAGTAGACCGCGGTCCGCATGTCCATATTGGACATCAAGCCGCCGATAATCAACGGCGCGCCGGGCTTCCGAATCTGGCTGAGCACAATACCGAACAGGCTTTCGGTCAGGGCCTGAACCGCGGTGCCGGCCAGGGTGCTGGGCGCGGTGGCGCCGGCCAGCGGGCAGGGGGTGTACACAAAGGGGATTTCGTTGTCGGTGGCAAAGAGGAGCTTCTGCACCACCTCTTGAGAGTGGCTCAGCGGCGACACCGGTTCGATGTACAGCGAGAAGATGGGGCCTTTGCGCCACTCTTCCTTGCCGCCCACCCGGATATAGGCCATTTCAAGCTGGTCTTTCAGACCGTCCATATCCACGGCGGTGATGTTGATAGGTTTTGTGGTCCCTTCCAGCATCGCCAGGTACTGCCAGCGGTCGTAAGTACCTACGGCGGTGTCCTGGGTAATTCCCAGCGACATGTGGAAATCCAGATTGGGCAGGGCCTGAGCCAGCCGGGCAAAGTTTTTTACGTCCTTGTAGGTTGCCCGCCGGCGTTCGCCGGTGTACGGGTCCAGGGTAAAGGGCGTGTCGGAGCCGGCGCCAAAGTAAATCTGGTTTTTGTACAGCTCCATGCGGTACTTGCGGTCCGGGCCGATGACGACCACCTTCTTGGGCAGGGTGGCGCGGGCCTTGTCGACCATCCAGGGCGGGATTTTCACCAGCCAGCAATCTTCGCCCGGTTTGTGCTCCACAATGGCCCCGCCGGAATGGGCCACATCGACCCCTTCCTTGTCGTACACGCATACGCCGGTTTCGTACAGAACTCGCAAGGCCGAAAAGTAAATGGCCTCGATTTCATCTTCGCTCAACACCTGAAAGGTGGGTGTGGCATTCACCTGGTAATTGGTTTTGTGGACTTGCATCTGTCACTCTCCATAAGGATAGTTAGGGAGTTGGCGAGTTGGTTAGTTAGAGAGTTATAGAGTTGGTGAGTTTGGGAGTTTAGATACGTCAATCTCCAATCCCCAATCTCCAATCTCTAATCTCTAATCTCTAATCTCCAACTTCCCAATCTCCCAATCTACATAAATTGGCTCTGGTCGATGACGCCACCGGGAGGCACGACTACAAAGTCGTTATCGGCCTTGTCCAACGCCGCGGCCACTTCTACCAGCCGGCGAATGTAGGTATCGGAACCGAGAATTTCCTCGTACCGGAAGCCCCACCGCTCGCAAAAGCGGGCCACTTCCTGAGCCTGGGGCCGGTATTTATCCAGGTCTTCCTGAGAGTGGGCCACCAGCGCCAGCCGTTCGTAATGCTGGTACTGCTGGTCCATCAGCCACTCGGCATCTTCCGGCCCGTATTTTTCCTTGTATTCCTCGTATTCTTTCAGGGGGTGACTTCCAGATTCCAGCCAGCCTTTGCTCAGGTAGTAAGTGCCGGGCACAGACTCAAATTCCCGCATGTATGCCTCGCGAGAGCCTAACAGCATGGCAATACAGTCGTCCACGCGCGGGATGAGCAGGGTATGCTTGCCGGCCTTGATACCGTTCAACCCGTTGCCGCACAGACCGTACCCCAGCACCACCAGACTGGGCTGTTCGATGCTGTCGATGGCTTCCTGGATGGTCCAGTGCAGTTTGGTGGGCACCCGGTGCAGACCGTAATCAAAGAAGGTGATTTCACTGGCCAGGCCGGGCGGCAGAAGGTCGGCCAGCATGCTTTCCATTATTTTACAGGCCAGGATAACAACCGGTACTTTTTCCGATGACGTCATGCTTCCTCCGTCAGACTGCGCCAATCAACTGTTTGCAGACATCCACCGCCGCGGGTGCGTTGGCCCCGTAGCCATCTGCCCCAATGCGCTGGGCAAAGGCCTCGTCTACCGGTGCGCCGCCAACGATGATTTTTACGCTGTCGCGCAGGCCGGCTTCCTCAATGGCCTTGATGGTGTAGCCCATCGCCCGCATGGTGGTGGTCAGTAAGGCCGACATACCGACGATGTCCGGCTTGTGCTCCTTAATCGCCTCGACAAACTTCTCCGGGGGCACATTGAACCCCAGGTTGATAACCTGGAAACCGGCCCCTTCGCACATCATCCCCACCAGATTCTTGCCGATGTCGTGCAGGTCGCCCTTCACCGTACCCAGCACAACTTTGCCCATCATCTTGACGTTGCCTGCCGCCAGCAGAGGACGCAGAACATCCAGCCCGGCCTGCATAGCCTCGGCAGACATCAGCACTTCCGGCACAAACATGTCGCCCCGCTTGAACCGCACCCCGACCTCATTCATGCCCACAATCAAGCCGTTATCCAGAATTTCTTTGGCAGACAGCCCCTCGTCCAGGGCCTTCTGCACCAGGGTGGGCGTTTTATCGCTTTGACCTTCAAGCACAGAGGTTGCAAGCTGTTCAAATATGGTACTCATCTGTATTCACCTCTTTCGTTGTTCAAAAAATCATTACGACTTGTTTTTTACCCGGTCTTCGGCCTCTTCCAGAACTTTCTGGATGACCTTTTCCGTCTCTGGCTTGATGGGCGATGGCTGGTGGGTCGCCAGGATTTCCCGCACCCGCTCAACCGTCCGGTCCTTAAAGGTAGACCGGCCCATCATATCCCAGTCCTCAAAACTGCTCCGGTCGCACAGATTGGGATACCAGAACTCGGTTTTGTAATGGCGGCGGGTATGCTCGTCCTTCAGATAGTGGCCGTTCGGCCCGACCCGATGGATGACATCCACGGCCAGCGTGTCTTCATTCACTTCAATGCCGCGGGTGATGCGCCGGATGTAGCCGATGGCCTCATCCATGGCCGCCAACTGGAAGACCGAGCCGGTCATGGCGCTTTCTGTGTAGCCCACGTCGTGGGTCAGGTCGCCGCCGGTGAGGGCAGAGAAGTAGCAGGAGAGTGCGCCTTCAATCATTGCCTGCCCGTCGAAGGTCTTGGAGTCGGTACAGCCGCCGGTTTGCCACAGCGGCAGGCCCACGTAATGGGCCAGTTCGGTCAGGCCGGCCATCATCAGCGACAGCTCCGGTGCGCCGTAAGCCAGAATCATGGCGCTCATATCCATCACCGACAGCACTCCGCCCATAAAGAACGGCAGTCCCGGTTGGATGGCCTGCGCCACCACCAGCCCCATCCACGATTCCGCCGCGGCCTGGATAA
>RFJV01000074.1 GCA_003694775.1 Chloroflexota bacterium
CTGGAGCGGTGCATTGGCTGTTCGCTGTGCGCCGCGGCCTGCCCCACCGACTGCATTCTGGTGGTGGCCGGGGAAAACACCGACGAGAACCGCCATTCGCCGGGGGAACGGTACGCCGAGGTGTACGAAATCAACATGCTGAGATGTATTTTCTGCGGCTACTGCGAGCAGGCATGCCCCACCCAGGCCATTGTGCTGGAGCACGATTTTGCCCTGGCGGAATACGACCGCTGGGACGCCATCTACACCAAAGAGCGCCTGCTGGAACCGCACCAGCCGCCGCATATTAAACTTCGCCGGGATGATGTGTTTGAAGAAGTTCCCGGCTGGGGGGCAAAGTAGCCGGCAGGCGGTCCTGTGCCGGTTTGCATGCCCCGTAAAATACCCTTTCCGGGATTGATGGGTCATTATGGAACAAACACTTTTCCTGCTGATAGCCGCGATATCCGTGATTGCCGCCCTGGGCGTGGTGTTCAACCGCAACGTGGTGCACAGTGCCCTCTCGTTGCTGGTGAACTTCTGCGCCCTGGCGGTGCTGTACTTTATGCTCAACGCCCAATTTCTGGGCATCGCCCAGATTCTGGTTTATGCCGGGGCCATTGTTGTCCTGTTCCTGTTTGTGGTGATGCTTCTGGGCGCGGAACTGGGTGAAAAAGTGACCAGCTGGCTGACCGTGCAGAACGGGGTGATGGCCGTGCTGGCGGTTATCCTGCTGACCGTCATTGGCACGGCGGTGTTCGAGAGCGTCATTCAGGGGGCGCGGGGAGATTTTACACCGGAAGCCGTCCAGCAGTACGGACAGGTGCAGTTGGTGGCCTCGGCGCTTTTTACCGACTACGTCCTGCCGTTCCAGTTGGTGGCGGTTCTGCTGTCGGTGGGCGTGATTGGGGTTATCTGGCTGGCCCAGCGACACCAGCAATCCAGTGCGCGGAGAGAGTTTCATGATTAATCAGGTGCCGGTTTCTTACTACCTCCTGCTGGGGGCGATTCTGTTTTCCATCGGCGCGGGCGGGGTGCTGATTCGCCGCAATGCCATCGTCATCCTGATGTGCGTGGAAATGATGATGAATGCGGTCAACCTGACCTTTATTGCCTTTTCTCGCTACCTGGACTCTGCCACCGGCCAGATTTTTGTCTTTATGGTGATGGCCGTGGCCGCGGTGGAAGTGGCGATTGGCCTGGCCTTGCTGGTGGAACTGAACCGCCACAAGCAGACGGTCAACATTGATGAAATCAATTCCTTGAAGGGTTGACATGACACAACTAATCTGGCTTACCATTGCGTTTCCCATAGCAGGCGTACTGTTCAACGGTCTTCTGGGCCGCCGGCTGGGACACCGGGTTGTCAGCGTGGTTGGGCCGCTGATGGTGCTGGCCTCGTTTGTGGTGGGTGTGGGGGCTTTTGCTGACCTGCTGGCCCGCCACGGGGAGGCGGTCAATGTGCCGCTGTGGACGTGGGCCGCCATCGGCAGTTTTGAGGTGAACCTGAGCCTGCTGGTCGACCCGCTGTCGGTGCTGATGGTGCTGGTGGTAACGGGCGTCGGCTTCCTGATTCACGTGTACGCCACCGAGTACATGGTGCACAAGGACGAGTCCGGCCACGCCCACCCCGACCGGGATTTTGCCCGCTTCTTCACCTTCCTTAACCTGTTCATCGCTTCGATGCTGGTGCTGGTGCTGGGCAACAACTACCTGATGATGTACGTCGGCTGGGAGCTGGTGGGGGTATGCTCCTATCTGCTCATCGGCTTCTGGTACGACCGCCCATCGGAGGAGCAGGCCCCCATTGACCTGGGTGAAGGCGCTGAGCCGGTCAAACTGCCGCCGCTCCTTTCCCCCGCGGCTTCCGGGATGAAAGCGTTCATCGTCAACCGGGTGGGCGACGTGGGCTTTGCCCTGGGGGTCTTCCTCATCTGGACTACCTTCGGTACGCTTCAGTTTGCCGATGTGTTCAGCCAGGTGCCGCATATGGCCGAAGCAATGCCTGCGGTGCTGTCGTGGATTGCCCTTCTGCTGTTTATCGGGGCGATGGGCAAGAGTGCCCAGATTCCGCTGTACGTCTGGTTGCCGGATGCGATGGCCGGTCCCACGCCGGTGTCGGCCCTGATTCACGCGGCCACGATGGTCACTGCCGGGGTGTATATGATTGTGCGCAGTAATGTTATTTACTCCCACGCGCCCGGCGTGTCGATGTTTGTGGCGGTTATCGGCGCGGTGACAGCCCTGTTCGCGGCCACCATCGCTCTGGTGCAGGTCGACCTGAAGCGAGTGCTGGCCTACTCGACGGTCAGCCAGTTGGGGTATATGTTTATGGCCGTAGGGGTGGGAGCGTACACCGCCGGCATGTTCCACCTGACTACCCACGCCTTTTTCAAGGCCCTGCTGTTTCTCGGTGCGGGGTCGGTGATGCACGCCCTGCACGATGTGATTGACATCCGCCGGATGGGCGGTCTCAAGAACAAGATGCCTGTCACCTGGCTGACCTTCTGGATTGGCGGCCTGGCCCTGGCCGGGTTCCCGCTGATGTCCGGCTTCTTCTCCAAAGACGAAATTCTGGCCAAGGCGTTTGAGGCTTCGCCGGTGCTGTGGGGTATCGGCGTGCTGACCGCGGGTTTGACCGCCTTCTACACTTTCCGGGCCATTTTTATTGCCTTCCACGGCCAGCCGCGTGACCGTCACCTGTACGACCATGCCCACGAAAGCGGCCCGGCCATTCGCTTTGCCCTGGTGGTGCTGGCCGCGCTGGCGCTGGTGGGGGGCGTGCTGGGCTTACCGGCATTTCTGGGACTGCCGCACGCTCTGGATAGTTGGCTGGCCCCCATTTACGCCACGGGTGAACATGCCGCGGCGGCGGGCGAGCATGGGTTGTCGCTGGGGCTGGAGCTGGGGCTGATGGCAACGTCGGCGACGGTGGCGGTGCTGGGCATTGTGGTAGCCTATTTCTTCTACGTGGTCAACCCGGCGATACCGCGAAGAATGGCTCGCAGTCTGCGTCCGGTCTTTGTTCTGCTGGCGAACAAGTATTACGTGGATGAGCTGTACAACGCCGTGTTTGTCCAGCCCGGCCTGAAGCTGGCCCGCGGCATGGCCCAGGGGGTCGATGCTCTGCTCATCGACTCGGTGCTGGTAGATGGCCTGGCCCGGCTGGTCGGCCAGATTGGCCGGCAGGTCAGCCGCCTGCAGACCGGCTACCTGCGGCATTACGCCCTGGCAACGTTCATCGGGGTGCTGATACTGGTCGGCTATTTCTTTTTGCGGTAGCGGTCGCTGGCAAACCTTTCTGGTGGCATAAGGATTGAAATATGAGTCAATTCCTGCTTTCTGCGCTTCTTATCATTCCGCTGATTGGCGTGGCCCTGCTGGTCCTGATTCCGCGGGAAAACAAGGATGTCCTGCGCTGGACCGCATTTATCACCACGCTGGTCAACTTTTTGGTTTCCCTGCCGCTCTACTTTAATTTCCAGAGTGGGGCAGGATACCAGTTTGAGGAATTTGCGGCCTGGATTCCAGCGCTGAACATCAACTATCACCTGGGGGTGGATGGCCTGAGCCTGTTCCTGGTTCTGCTGACTACCTTCCTGTCGGCGGTGGCGGTGCTCAGCTCCTTTTCTGCCATTACGGAGCAGGTGAAGGAGTATATGGCCCTGATGCTCCTGCTGGAAACGGCCATGCTGGGCGTGTTTGTATCGCTGGACCTGTTCCTGTTCTACCTGTTCTGGGAAGCCAGCCTCATTCCGATGGCCCTGCTGATTGGCCGCTGGGGCGGTGAGCGCCGGATTTACGCCTCGGTCAAGTTCATCATCTACACCATGGCCGGCAGTGCCCTGATGCTGGTGGCCGCGCTGGTGCTGTATGCCTGGGGCGGTACGTCGGACCTGCCGGTGCTTCTGCAAACGCTCGACCTGCCGGCCTGGCTTCAGGTCTGGCTCTTCTTTGCCTTTGCCCTGGCCTTTGCCGTCAAAGTACCGCTGTTTCCCCTGCATACCTGGCTCCCGGCGGCCCACGTCGAAGCGCCGACCGCGGGGTCCATCATTCTGGCCGGCGTTCTGCTGAAAATGGGTACATACGGCCTGATGCGCTTTGCCATTCCCCTGTTTCCGGCCGCGGTGCCGGTCTGGACGCCCCTGCTGGTGACGCTGGCCGTCATCGGCATTATTTACGGCGCGCTGGTGGCCCTGGCCCAGGACGCTGCCAAGAAGCTGGTGGCCTATTCCTCGGTGGCCCATATGGGCTTCATTGTGCTGGGGATTTTCAGCGGCGGCCCGCAGGGTATGAGCGCCGCGGTTCTGCAGATGGTCAACCACGGCCTGAGCACGGGCATGCTCTTCTTTATGGTCGGGGTGCTGTACGAACAGCGCCATTCCCGCCTGTTCAGCGATTACGGCGGTATCTGGGTGAAAGTGCCGGTGTTCGGCGTGTTCTTTATCCTGGCCGCACTGTCTTCGGTGGGACTGCCCGGAATGAACGGCTTTGTGGGCGAATTCGTCATTCTGCTGGGCACGTTCAAGGTCAACTGGGTGGCCGCCGCGTTTGGGACGTTCGGTATTGTGCTGGCGGCCTGGTACCTGCTGACCGCGGTGCGCAAACTGCTCTTTGGACCCTTCAATCCGGCCAACAGCGGTTTGCGCGACATGAACGGACGAGAACTGGCGATTGCGGTTTCGCTGGTGGTGCTGTTCTTTGTGATTGGGCTGTTTCCCCAGCTTTTCTTCAAGCACATTACACCGGCAACCGATGCCCTGGCCGAGCGAGTCAACACTACAATATTAGCCTGGAGATAGGGGTAGGGAGTAGGGAGTAAGCAGTAGGGGAATCTCCCAATCTCCAATCTCCAATCCCTAATCTCCAATCTCCAGATACACACGGAGTCTCTATGCCGATAGAAATACCCACGCTCAACGTCATAGCTCTGGCGCCCCAGATTGTGGTGGTTGTGACCGCCCTGGTTGTGATGGCGCTCGACATTTCCCTCACCGACAAGCGGGTGGTCGGTTATGTCAGCCTGTTGGGGCTGGCCGCGGCCGCGGTGGTCACGTTTGCCCTGCTGGGCGGGCCGGCTCAGGCTATCCAGCAGATGGCTGTCAGCGATGGATACGCTCTGGTGCTGAATCTGGTCTTCATTGTGACCGCGGCCCTGGCCATTCTGGTTGCCCTCGGCTACCTGGATGAGCGGGAGCTTCAGCACGGTGAGTACTACGCTCTCCTGCTGTTTTCTACCGCAGGCATGATGCTGATGGCCGCGGCCACCGACCTGATTGTGGTCTTCATGGGGCTGGAGATTATGTCGGTGGCATTGTACATTCTGGCCGCCTTCAACCACCGCCAGGTGGGGTCCGGCGAAGCAGGGATGAAGTACTTCATCCTGGGCGCGTTTGCCTCGGCCTTTTTCCTCTACGGTGTGGCCCTGCTGTACGGCGCGACCGGCTCCACCAACCTTCACGCCATCGGCGAGTGGTTCAGCCCGGACCGGGGCAACCTGGGCGACCCGCTGGCGCTGGTCGGGCTGGGTCTCCTGCTGATTGGCTTTGCCTTCAAAGTGGCCGCGGTGCCCTTCCAGTGGTGGACCCCCGATGTGTACCACGGCGCCCCCACCTCGGTGACGGCGTTTATGTCCGTGGGGGCCAAGGCCGCCGGGTTTGCCGCCCTGGTGCGCATCCTGATGGTCTCTTTTGACCAGGCTTTTACGCTGGACTGGCAGTTGGTGCTGGCGGTTCTGGCCGTTTTGACGATGACTGTCGGCAACATTGCCGCCCTGGCCCAAAAGGATGTCAAGCGAATGCTGGCTTATTCCAGCGTTGCCCACGCCGGGTACATTCTGGTGGGGGTGGTTCCGGCCACCATGACCGGGGTGAAGGGCGTGCTGTTCTATCTGATGGCCTACGCGTTTATGAACATTGGCGCGTTTGCGGTGATTGCCGTGCTGGAGCACCGCGACGCCATTGGCACGGCCCTGAGTGACTACGCCGGCCTGTCGACCCGCAAGCCGTTCCTGGCCCTGGCTATGGCCGTCTTCATGTTCTCTCTGACCGGCATCCCGCCGTTTGTCGGTTTCTGGGGCAAGCTGTACGTATTCCGGGCCGCGGTCGAGGCCAATATGAGCTGGCTGGCGGTGGTCGGGGTGATTAACAGCGCCATCTCCGCTTTTTACTATTTGAGCGTGGTGGTGCAGATGTACATGCGCACCCCCACCGACGAAACAGCCGCCGCGCCGGCGCTCAGACTGTCTGGCCCCGTAGTGGTCACCCTGGCCCTGGCCCTGGTTGCCACCGTGGTGCTGGGACTGTGGCCGACCCCGCTGGTCAACCTGACCGCTCTGGGTATCTTTGGCTAAAATTGTCGGAACGACCTTCGGGGGCGGTCAAAACTCCGCCCCCTTTTTATTAAAAATTTTGACTCAATCTGCGGATGTTATTACAATCTGAAGAGAATCATTGCCACATATAACAGGACGGCAGTTATGACGGAAAAATCCTCCAAAAAAATCCACCGCATTTCTCCTGAAGCCGCCAATAAAGATAAGGATACCATCCGTGTCCTGTACGTAGAGGATGCGGCAGTTATTCGGGATACCATCGCCCGGTTGCTGGCCTTGAGCGGCTTTGAAGTGGCCTACGCCAGGAATGGAGAAGAAGGGGTCAAAATGACCCTGGAATGGATGCCGGATGTGGTGCTGATGGACTTGCGGATGCCGGTGATGGATGGATTCCGGGCAATCAACCAGATTAAGGCCAACCCCAAAACCAAAGATATTCCGGTCTTTGTGGTCTCAGCCTGGAGCAGTAAGAAGGAACGCACCCAGGCCCGGCTGGAAGGGGCCGACGAGTTTTTTGTGAAACCCCCCGACCTGTACCAGCTTATCGATGCCATTCAAAAGGCGGTCGCCGCCCGAAAAGGGAAGTAAACAACGTCACCTGCTTTTTCTGCCCGACTGCGGTCGGGCTTTTTTTGTCCACTTGGCATTTGTTCGACCTGCCGTTACAATACCTGCCAGAGGATAATTTCGATGCTGTGGAGTGTCCTGCTTATCATTATTTCTTTGGCCGTCTATGCCGGCCTGCACAGCCTGACCGCGGCCAGCGGGGTAAAGGCGTGGGCGCGGCGCGTGTTCGGCCCGGCTTCCGACCGCTGGTACCGGCTGGTCTACAACATTGTGGCTGTCGTCACTTTTCTGCCCATCCTGCTGTTGATGGCGCTCCTGCCGGACCGGCTTCTCTACCTTGTGCCGTCGCCGTGGCGCTGGCTGATGGTCGCCGGGCAGGTGTTGGCCCTGGGGGGACTCACTGCCGCCGTGGCGCAGACCAATGCCTGGCACTTTCTGGGGCTGGCCCAACTGTTAGACCCGCAACCGGCACAGACAGGCCGGCTGGTGGTGAGCGGTCTGTACCGCTGGGTACGCCATCCCATCTATTTTTTCAGCCTGCTGTTTCTGTGGCTCTCTCCGGTGATGACCCTCAACCAGCTCACCCTGTATGTGATGGTGACGCTCTACTTTTACGTGGGGTCCATTTTTGAAGAACGCCGGCTGGAGGCCGAATTCGGTGAGGCGTACCGCCGCTACCGGCAGTACACCCCCCGCCTGTTCCCTCTGCCGGGCCGGTCATTCCCGGCTGGCAAGGAGGCAGAATGAGCTTTTTGGAGCAACTCCTCAGCCGTCCACGAATGTTTCACGAATACACGAATAATCCCGGCCTGTTTGGGGCACTGTGCTGAATATGCTACAATACTCACCAACTCACTAACTCACAAACTCTCTAACTCACCAACTTGCAAACTCACCAAAGGAGATACTGGATGAATCGAGAGGAAACTCTGGAATGGCTGGACCTCATCCTCGATGCCACCGACCGGCACGAGATGATGGCTATCATCCGCGATAGCCTGGGCGATTTTGGCGGCGAGTTTTTTGAAACCATCGACCAGGAAGTCAGCCGCTACCAGGCCCAAAACGACCAGGCCACCGCCGACCGCCTGCTGGAAATTGCCCGTGCCGTGGCCTCACTGCGGCAAAACCGGAGCGAAAACCTGTAATCCCCTACCAGGAGCATTATGACCCCCGAAACCACAGAAAACATCGTGTTGGACGGCGCGCTGGTCAGCCGCTTGCGGGAAGCGGTGAAGGATGTCTTCCTGGTCGAGCAGGTCGACGCGCCGCGGCAGGCTCCGCAAGGAACCCTGCGTTTCATCGGCCAACTGCTGTTGCCGGACAGCGAGGCGGCCTACGACCTCATCGCCGAACGCTGGCACGGTTACGATTACACTCCGCTGTTGCGGCGGCATAACGGACAGCAGGTCGCCCTGATTGCCCAGCCGGGCGTTATCCAGGCCAGAACCGGCAATCCGCTGGTCAACCTGATTCTGCTGATTGCCACCATCGTTTCGGTGCAGTTCAGCGGTGCACTGTACGCCTGCCAGTGCATCCCCACCACCCTGGGCGACTGGCTCAGCGGTACACCGATGATGCTGTCGATGATGGTCATCCTGCTGGCCCACGAGTTTGGGCACTATTTTGCCGCCCGCTTCCACCGGGTGACCGTTACCCTGCCCTACTTCATCCCTATGCCGGTCATTTCACCCGTCGGTACGCTGGGCGCGTTTATTCAACTGCGCTCCCCGTTCAAGACCAAGAAACAGCTCTTTGATATTGGTATTGCCGGACCGCTGGGCGGCCTCATTTTTGCTGTTCCGCTGACTTTTTGGGGTGTGTTCAGTTCACCGGTTCAGCGGCTGACCCGCGAAGGCGGGTCGGTGCTGGAGGGGAATTCGCTGTTCTACCTGGGAGTGAAGTACCTGGCGCACGGGCAGATTCTGCCCAGCTTTGACCGCTATGCCGACCTGCCAGCCTGGAAGGAGTTCCTGCTGGTGCTGGCGGGTATCATTCCGCCGGGCGGCGGGCACGATATTTTTATCAACTCCGTGGCTTTTGCCGCCTGGTTTGGGCTGTTTGTCACCGCCATGAACCTCCTGCCGGTGGGTCAGCTAGATGGGGGGCACGTTATCTACTGCCTGCTGGGAGAAAAGGCTCGCTGGCTGGGGATTGGCCTGGTCGGGCTGATGGTGCTGGCCGGCATCTTCTGGTGGTCCGGGTGGCTGTTGTGGGCCTTGCTGGTCTTCTTTGTGATTGGTCCCGGCCATCCGCCACCCCTGAACGACCTGGTTG
Organism: Chloroflexota bacterium; assembly: GCA_003694775.1. Taxonomy (GTDB): domain Bacteria; phylum Chloroflexota; class Anaerolineae; order 4572-78; family J111; genus J111. Next base: position 9,158 of record RFJV01000074.1, read on the forward strand.
AACTGGGACCGGGCCGGAAGGCACTGGCCTACGCGGGCATTGTGCTGTTCTTTCTGCTGTTTATGCCCAATCCGCTTCAGGCGCTGTAGCGGTGGCGCCTGCCTGAACTCGTCAGGTGTTGGCCCAGACAATGCAGAAAACAACGTTGCTTGTCAAAAAGATGGATTGCCCTGCGGAAGTAGAATTAATCCGCTTAAAATTTGAAGGCTGTCCGAATATCGTTTCCTGTCAATTCGATATTCCTGACCGCAGGGTAGAAGTTTACCACACTGGCGATTACAAGCCGCTTCTCGATGCAATCAACGGTTTACAACTTGATGCATCACTCCTGGAAACCACTACCGCGGCAGGTCAGACCTCGGCTGTTGAGCAAGATTCGGACGAACGGAAACTGCTGTGGCAGGTTCTGGCTATCAACTTCGGCTTCTTTGTCCTGGAAATTTTAACGGGATTTCTGTCCGGTTCAATGGGGCTGGTAGCAGACAGTCTGGATATGCTGGCAGACAGTCTGGTTTACGGGCTGGCTTTATTTGCCGTTGGTGGAACGGTCGCCAGGAAGAAAAACATCGCCAAAATCAGCGGATATTTTCAACTGGGGCTGGCAGTACTTGGCATTATCGAGGTTATCAGGCGTTTTCTCGGCTTTGGTGACATCCCCAATTTTCAGACAATGATTGTGATTTCCATCCTCGCCCTGATGGGCAACACAGCCAGCCTGTATCTCCTGCAGAAAAGCAAAAATACAGAAGCTCATATGAAGGCCAGCATGATTTTTACCGCCAATGATGTCATCATCAATGTTGGGGTGATAATTGCCGGGGTGCTGGTTTTTATATCCAATTCCAAAATTCCGGACCTGGTGGTGGGAACAATTGTGTTCTTTATTGTGGCCCGTGGTGCATACCGTATTCTGCAGTTGGCAA
>RFJV01000490.1 GCA_003694775.1 Chloroflexota bacterium
GCCTGCTGGATGGTCTCCGGGAAGATGCCGCCGGGGGGCAGGCCATCGGCACCACCCGGCGAGGCATTGGCCCGGCCTATGCCGACAAGGCCGCCCGCCGCGGGCTTCGTCTGGGCGACCTGCTTCGCCCGGACTGGCTCCGCACCCGGCTGAAAGAGGCTTTGGCTCCCGCCAATCGGGAGCTGGCCTATTTTGGACAGCCCACCTTTGAGCTGGACGACCTGCTGGCCCGCTGTGAAACCTGGCGCGCCCGCCTGGCCCCGCGGCTGGTTGACCCCCTGCCGCTGGTGCGGGAGGCGTACCGGCGCCGCCAGAAAATTCTGCTGGAAGGCCAGTTAGCCGCCATGCGCGACCTGGACTGGGGAACCTACCCGTACGTGACCTCATCCAACCCCACCGCCACTTACGCCCCGGTTGGTGCAGGTCTGCCGCCCCAGGCGGTCGACCGGGTTATCGGCGTGGTGAAGGCCTACACTACCGCGGTCGGCAGTGGGCCGGTCCCCACCGACCAGGGCGACAACGACATCGCCCAATGGCTGCGCGAAAAAGGCGGCGAGTTCGGCGCGACCACCGGACGTCCCCGCCGATGCGGCTGGCTGGATGCCGTCGCCCTGAACTACGTGGCCTACCTCAACGGCTTTACGGAAATCGCCGTTACCAAGCTGGACGTCCTCGACGGCCTGCCGGAGCTGAAAATCTGCACCGGCTACCGCCTCCCCAAGGGGCAGGTCATCCATCACGTCCCCGATACGCCGGTTTACGAAACCGTGGAGCCGGTGTACGAAACCTGGCCCGGCTGGCCAGAAGGCGCAACCGCCGCGGCTCGTTGCTGGGAGGACCTGCCGGAAAACGCCCAAAACTACCTGAACCGGCTGGAAACCCTGGCCGGCGTGCAGATTCGGTACGTCTCCGTGGGGCCAGAACGGGAAGCAATGTTTGAGAGGCAGGTATCAGGGTAGCAAAGTAGCAGGGTAGCAGGGTAGCAAAGGGGCATCCCCCCGTGGTTGCCCACCTGCGGTTTCCTGGCAAGGAAGCAAAACAATGAGCGATTTTCTGACCGAACTGACCCAAATCATTGCCGACCGGAAAGCCCATCCCCGGCAAGGCTCGTACACCAACAAACTGCTGGCCGACCCGCCGAAGGCGGCCCAGAAAGTAGGCGAAGAAGCCACCGAAGTCATCGTGGCCGCGCTGGCCCAATCGGACCAGCGGCTGGTGGAAGAAATGGCCGACCTGCTCTACCACAGCCTGGTCCTGCTGGCCACGCGCGACCTGTCCCTGTCCGATGTGCTGGCAGAACTGGAACGCCGCCACCGCTGAATACCAGGGATGCGCCCGCGGGAGGGGTCTGTCCAGAATTCCTAAAATTCTGGACGCACCCCGCGGCAGGTCAACCTTTACAAACGACCGCCATTTCTGCTATAATGGAACGCCGTACGCAACTGCTCAACCTGCGAATATCACTGCAAGCCACCGCGCGCCGCGTTTATATGGACGGCTGAGCAGTTGCCGCCGTACCTGCTCTTACGAGGTCAACCGATGCTTTCCGTGGACAGCCCGCCGGCACACAGTCGCGAAGAACTGCAGAACCTGATTATCGAGAAAACACGCCACCTGCACAAGCTCCAGGAACAGCAAGCGGTGCTGGGTATCCACACGCCGCCCTATATCCTGATTCAGATTGAGGACCTGCAGGCCGAACTGGAGGAACTGCGCACCGAACTGCAAACGGTCAAGGCCCGGACCAATGCCTGGCAGGCGCTGGTGGTCGATACCGATGCCTACTGGCGCGAAATCATCGACCGGCACATCGCCCGCCTGGGCGGGTCGAGCCTGGAACATCCGGTTTTCCCCTCCCGCGCCGACCAGGACATCATCGAAGCCTGCGACCTGGTCATCATCTCTCCCAGGCCGGCCTCTGGACTGACCCTCCAGCAGTGGATAAAACAGGTGATTAAACTGGGCCGCCAACTGCCGGTCATTCTTCTGGCAAGCCGCGAAGACCGGGATGCGGCGGTGGCCTTGCGGCAGGCCTGCCGCAAAGAGGAACCGCCTATCCGGGTGACCACCATCTTCAAAGACAACTTTGATGGGGAGTGGTTTGCCAGAGTCATCCGGCAAAAGCTGGCCCGGCGAAAGGTTGCCGCCCTTGAGTAGCCGTCGTTCTGTTTTGCTGACCCTTCTGCTGACCGTCGCCCTGGTGGTGTTTGCCGCCCTGGCGGCAATGGTCGGTGTGGCCGCGTACCGCCGCGGCCAGACCGCGGCCCTGGCAAAAACCGCCACCGCCTCCGCCGCGGCGACCTCCACCCCGGTCCGTCCCAGCCGCACCCCGCCCCGGATTGTCACCAACAC
>RFJV01000491.1 GCA_003694775.1 Chloroflexota bacterium
AAGATGCGGTTTTCCAGACCCTGGTAAATGTCCGGGGAAGCGTCGTCATCCAGCAGGAGCACTTCTACATGGCCCAATTGGTCGGACTGGTTCCAGCCGGCAATGAACCCCTGCTGGACCTCCAACCCCCTGGACATCTGGCGGATGAGGGTGGTGAGCATTTGCCGGGGATGCTGGCTGGAGGCGATGGCCGCGCTGGCTTCGTAGAAAATCGATAGTTCTTTGAGGGTGCGCTGGGTTTCGGCAAACAGGGTGGCGTTGCTGATGGCCGCGGCAGTCAGCCGGGAGAGGGTTTCCAACAGCTCGGCCTCGCGGGGGGCAAACGGCGCGTGATGCCCGGCTCTGGTCACGACAGCCAGCCCCAGGTTGCCCTTGGGGGTTTTGAGCGGAGTGCACAGAATGTGGAGGTCTGCCTCGGTGTGGTTGAGCATGACCACCCGGTTTTCTGCCGCCGCGGACAGGATGGCTTTGCCCACTGCCAGGGGCATTCTGGCGACATTCAGGGCGTGCGGTCCCAGGCTAAGGGCTGGCTGCAGGGACGTGGCGTCGACTTCCTGAATGTAAATGTGGCAGTTATCGGCATTGAGCAGAAACTTGATTTGCTCGGCCACACTGGTCAGGGCGGTGTTCAGGTCCAGGTTTTCGGCGATGGTCTGGCTGATTTCCAGCAGAACGCGGGTTTGCCGGTACCACTGCTGGAGATTCTCGTTCTCGTCGGCCAGGTCGGTGACATCAACATACACCATATACACCACTGCTGGTTCGGTCTGGTTGGCGGTGGGAACAGGATAAACGAACAGTTTTTCCCGGCGGGTGTATCCTTGCGGGTCAACCAGGGGCAAGGAGGAAACCACAAAGGGTGTTTCCTGCCGGCGAGCCTTGCGGAGGGCATTCTGCAGGGCAGAGCGGGTGGCCGGGGCCAGCGGCAGGTCATCCAACCGGCGCCCCAGGACATCGGCCCGGTGAAGGCCGGTTTTGTTTTCCAGCACGCGGTTCCAGGCCAGGATTCTGTTTTCCGAGCCGACAATCTGCACGCCCAGCGGTGACGAGTCGGCAGAGAGGAGGTAAGACAGCACCGGTGCAGTGGTTTCGGGCGGCGGAATCTCGCCAGCAATAGCCCGGTACTCTGCCAGCCGGCGGCCCAGGGCCAGCATTCCCACAGGCGATACAGCAACATAGTCGTCAGCCAGAGACAGGGCCGCGGCCAGGGCGTCATCGGGAACAGGGTCGCTGGCCGGTTGCAGGAGAATAATTTTGGCCGCGGGGTGGAGGTGCTTCAGCGCGGTCAGGCCATCGAGGTTGTTTGCCACCGCCTGCCGGGCATTCAGCAGAATTATATCGGCGGCTTCCACCTCGGACAGGGCATCCTCAAGGTGGGAAACGATGTTCAGGCGGCAGTCGTCCAGGTGCAGGCCAACCGACTCGGCCACCATCGCCGCCGCGGTCAGGGTAGGTTCTATCAGCAACAGGGAAAAGGATGAGTTCATTGGGTTTACCAGAGCCGTAGACCTGCCGGCTCAGTCATGTAATTCTACAATGGAGAGGTGGATTTGGCAATGAAGTACAATTTGTAACTGCACATTTCAGGAGAGAAATCGGTAAATTAGTGACATTTGTCACGGTTCATATCGCCGGTGTTTGTGGTAAAATAAAGAAGGACTATAATGTTCTCGATGGAACCGATTGCACCCCACGCCAGCCAACAACGGACCGGTAAGCTTTTCCTGTTCTTCCCACTCCTTTTAGCCTTCTCTACACCGGTAGACGCTTTTCTTTGACAGGGGAACCCGTAGGGCGACATTAATATCGCCCTACCAGAGCTAATGTATAAAGAATCAAGGGGATAGGGGGTTGGCCTTCTCCCAATGGCCGACCGCCAAACTCTCCAACTCATCAACTATATTAACAAGGAGTGCATGATGAAAATCACAAAGGAGATAGCCTTACAATACCATTCCCAGGGCAGGCCGGGGAAAATTGAAGTCACCCTGACCAAGCCGGCAACAACCCAGCTCGACCTGTCGCTGGCGTATACGCCGGGGGTGGCTGTTCCGGTTCTGGAGATTGCCGACAATCCGGAGAATGCCTACAAGTATACGGCCAAGGGCAACCTGGTGGCCGTGGTATCCAACGGGACGGCCATCCTGGGGCTGGGCAACCGCGGGCCGCTGGCCTCCAAACCGGTGATGGAAGGCAAGGGGGTGCTGTTCAAACGCTTCGCCGATATCGATGTGTTCGACATCGAAGTGGATTCCACCGACCCCGATGAGATTATCAACGTGGTGCGGGCCATCTCGCCCACTTTTGGCGGCATCAACCTGGAAGACATCAAGGCTCCGGAATGCTTCTACATTGAGGAACGGCTCAAGGAACTGCTGGACATCCCGGTGTTCCATGATGACCAGCACGGTACGGCCATCATTGCCACCGCGGGGCTGGTCAATGCGGTGGAAATTGCCGGCAAGAAAATGGAAGAGATAAAAATTGTGGTCAACGGTGCGGGCGCGTCGGCCATTTCCTGTGCCAAAATGTTCATCCTGGCCGGGGCCAGGAAGGAAAATATCACCATGCTGGATTCGCGGGGCGTGCTCTACGCCGGCCGCACCGAGGGCATGAACAAGTACAAGGCCGAGTTTGTCCGCGAAACCGATGCCCGCACCCTGGCTGATGCCGTCAAAGGGGCGGATGTGTTTGTGGGCCTGTCGGTGGCCGATGTGCTGACTCAGGACATGGTCCGCACTATGGCCGACAAGCCGATTATCTTTGCTATGGCCAACCCCGACCCGGAAATCAAGTACGAGCTGGCAAAGGAGGCCCGCCCGGATGCTATCATCGCCACCGGGCGCAGTGACTACCCCAACCAGGTCAACAACGTGCTGGGCTTCCCCTTCATTTTCCGCGGGGCGCTGGATGTGCAGGCCCGGCAGATTAACGATGAGATGAAGCTGGCCGCGTCCGATGCGCTGGCCCGCCTGACCAGGGAAGATGTGCCGGACTCTGTGCTGAGTGCCTACAATCTGGATATGCTCAAGTTTGGCCCGGATTACATCATTCCCAAGCCGTTCGACCCGCGTGTTCTGCTGTGGGTGGCCCCGGCCGTAGCCGAGGCGGCCATGCGGACCGGCGTGGCCCGGCGTCCGGTTGACATCGACAAGTACCGCGAGGAACTGGAAGCCCGGCTGGGCAAAGGCTGGGCGCTGATGCGGCAGGTCATCAACAAGGCCCGGCGCAGTCCCAAGCGGGTGGTCTTTGGCGAAGGCGAGGAACCCAAGATTATTCGCGCCGCGGCCCAGATGGAAGAAGAGGGCTTTGGCCAGGCCATTCTGCTGGGCCGGCCAGAGGTGGTGCGGGAAAAAGTTGCCGAACTGGGCCTGGACTTCAACCCCACGGTCATTGACCCACAGCCCAGCGATAAATTCGAGGCCTACAGCCAGAAGCTGTACGAACAGCGCCAGCGTAAGGGCATCACCCTGACGCGGGCCAGAGCCTTGATGCGCCGGCGCAGTTACTTTGGGCCGATGATGGTGCAGATGGGCGATGCCGACGCCTATGTTTCCGGCCTGACCCACAACTACCCGGAAATTATCCGCCCGGCCTTGCAGGTCATCGGGACCGCGGAAAATACGCACAAGGTCGCCGGGATGTACATTATGATAGTCCGGGACAAGGTGTACTTCTTTGCCGATACCACGGTCAATATTGACCCCACCGCCGAAGACCTGGCCGAAATTGCCTGCATGGCCGCAGACGTGGCCCGGCGGTTTGAAATTGAACCGCGCATTGCCATGCTCAGCTTCTCCAACTTTGGCAGTACCCGCCACCCCTTCACCGAAAAGATGCGCCGGGCCGCGGAGCTGGTTCGGGAGCGCCGGCCCGAACTGAAGGTGGACGGCGAAGTAATGGCCGATACGGCAGTGGTGCCGGAGATTATCGATGAACTGTACCCCTTCAGCAAGGTGCGGGATGCCAATGTACTGATTTTCCCGGACCTGGAAGCGGCCAATATCGGCTACAAGCTGATGCAGAGACTCGGCGGGGCAGAAGCCATTGGTCCGGTTCTGCTGGGGATGAACAAGCCGGTGCACGTCCTCCAGCGCGGCGACGAGGTGCGCTCCATTGTCAACATTGCGGCGATGGCCGTCATTGATGCCCAGGAGCGGGACGGTAAATAGCA